>JBAVMZ010000169.1:0-3601 GCA_049690595.1 Occallatibacter sp.
GCCAACGGCCGGGTGACCTTGACCTTCGACGTGGGGCGCCTCGAAGGCGTTGACCCGCGCGACCCCAACCTGCCGCCGGAGGTGGCGCGTTATCCCGAGATTCGCTTCTCCACCGGCGCCTCCTGGCAGGCGATGGCCACCGAGTACGCAAAGATCGTCGACAGCCACGCCTCCAGCGCCGCCGTGCAGGCCATCGTGGACAAGCTCATCGCCGGCAAGAGCAGCGTGGCCGACAAGGAAACGGCCATCCTCGAGTATGTGGGCAGCGAGGTGCGCTACACCGGCATCGAGTTCGGCGAGGCGGCCATTGTCCCGCACGACCCGGCCGAGGTCCTCAACAAGAAGTACGGCGACTGCAAGGACAAGGCGACACTGCTGGTGACCATGCTGCGCGCGGCCGGCATCGAGGCCTACGTGGCGCTGCTCAACGTGGGCGGCCGCATGGACGTGCCGGAAGACCTGCCCGGAATGGGCCTCTTCGACCACGCCATCGTCTACGTTCCCGGTCCGCCGGCCATCTGGATCGACGCCACCGACCGCTACGCGCGGCTGGGCCAGTTGCCGGCCGACGACCAGCGGCGGCTGGCGTTGATTGCGCGCAAGGAGACGACCGCGCTGACGCGCACCATGGAGTCAACTTCGCGCGACAACGTGCTGCGCGAGTTCCGCGAGATCCGCCTGGGCGTGAACGGGCCGGCCAGCGTCACCGAGCGCACGCAGCCCACGGGCGTCTTCGAGTCGCACTACCGCGGCTACTACGCCGACAAGCCCGACAAGGAGACCCGCGAGGGCTTGCAGGGCTATGTCAAGGGCCAGTACATCTCCGACAAGCTGACCACCGTCTCGCGCACTGACCCGGCGGACCTGAGCCGGCAGTTCGAGCTGACCATCGAGTGCGAGAAGGCCAAGCGCGGCTACACCGATCTGGATGCGGCCGAGGCGGCCATCCGCCTGGACTCGCTCTTCCAGCGGCTGCCCGACGAGCTGAAGCGCCGCGAGGACGCGGACAAGAAAAAGCAGGACGGCGACGAAAAGCCCAAACCGCCGCGCACCGCCGACTGGTGGCTCAACGAGGCCTTCAGCGCGGAGTGGAATTACCGCATCGTTCCGCCCGCCGGCTTCATTCCGAAAGAACTGCCTAAAGACCAGACGATCCTGGTGGGCCCGGCCGTGCTCACCGAGCGCTTCGCCGCGGAGAAGGAAGGCGTGGTGACCGCGCACCTGGTCTTCGACGCGGTCAAGCGGCGTTACACCGCCGCCGAGGCCACGGATCTGCGCAACAAGGTGGCCGAGCTTTCCGCCGGCTCCGCGATCCTGGTCAGCTTCGAGCCGCAGGCCGCAGTGCTCTTGCGCGAGGGCAAGGTGAAGGAGGCGCTGGCCGCTTACCGCGCTCTGATCGCCCAGCATCCCAACGAGCCGGTGCACCACCTGCAGGTGGCCAAGGTGCTGCTGGAAGCCGGCATGGGCGAGGCGGCGCGGGCCGAGGCGCGGCAGGCGGTCAAGCTGGACCCGACCAGCGCGCTGGCCGAGAAGACGCTCGCCATGATCCTGAAGTACGACCTGGTGGGCCGGGAAGAACGCCCGGGGAGCGACTGGGCGGGCGCCGCCGAGGCCTATCGCGCGGCCGCGAAGCTCGACCCGGACGACGACACCGCCGCGGGCAACCTGGCCATCCTTTACGAGTACGACTCGGTGGGCCGTCGCTACGGCTCCCAGTCGCACATGAAGGAAGCCATCGCCGAGTACCAAAAGCTGGGCCAGGAGAAGCTGAACGACCTGGATATCGGCAATAACCTGACCTTCGCCCTCTTCTACGGCGGCGAGTCGGACGCTGCCATCAAGGCGGCGCAGGCGCTCAATCCGCAGCCGGCGGCGCTGATTGCGGCCAGCGAGGCGGTCTTGCACGGCTCCAAGGCCGGACTGGCCGAAGCCAACAAGCGCTCCAGCGGCGAGCAGGCCTACAAACAGACCGCGCACACCGCCGGCGAGATGCTGATGAACATCCGCCAGTACCAGCTTGCCGCCGACTTCCTGGAGGCCGGGGCAAACGGCGAGAACGCGGCGCACGACATCCGGCTGGCCTCGCTGCTGCGCGGCGCCCAGCATCACGAGGACCTGCACTTTGCCGACAAGCCGGAGGACGTGGTGCGCCGCGCCTTCCTGCTTTCGATGGACCCCAACGTGACCCAGGCGACGCTCGACTCCATCTACAGCCGCAACGCGCAGGCGGTGCTCCGCGCCGAGAACGAGGAGGAGCGGAAGAAGAACCTGGAGGCGGGCAAGCAGTTGAACAGCCAGCTTGCGCGCGACGACAGCTCGCTCGACGTCACCGTGGACATCATGGCCAACGGCATGGACCCCAAGGGCGAGGGCGGCGACGAAACCGGCTACCGCGAGAGGGCGCAGGTGCCCGGCGGCTCGGAGATGACCTTCTTCGTGGTCAGGGAAGACGGCCACTACCGGCTGCTGGACGACACCGAACGGCCGAACTCGATCGGCTTGGAGATGCTCGAGCGGATCGATGCCAATAAGCTCGCGTCGGCCAAGACGCTGCTCGACTGGCTGCGCGAGGACCAGCACCTGGAGGGCGGCGACGATCCCTTCGGCGGGCCGGTCTTTCCCCGCTTCTGGACCAAGGGCCAGGCCGCCGACGCGCGCAGGATGAAGCTGGCCGCCGGCGCCATCCTGGTGGGCACGCGCCCCACCGCGGCCAAAGGCATCGCTGTCCTCGAAGAGGGGCAGAAGACCGCCGTGGGCGAGCGCGAGAAGACAAACATCCTCATCGGCCTGGCCGAGGGCTACTCGTTTGTCAATGACTTTGCCAAGCTGGAGCCCGTGGCCGCGGCGCTGCTCGCCCAGGAGCCGCTCTCGCGCCAAGCCTTCCTCTGGAGGGTCGAGGCGCTGATGGGCCTCAACCGCCACGACGAGGCGATCCGCCTGGCCGACGAGCGCCTCAAGCAGCTCGACGGCGACCAGGACGCGCTGCTGATGAAGATGGAGATCGAGGCCAACCGCGGCAACTTCACCGCCGCGCGCGCCTGGGCACAGAAGATCGTGGCCCAGGGCAAGGAGACGGCCGGCATCCTCAACAACATCGCCTGGTACGCGCTCTACCTGCCCAAAGTGGAGCAGGCCGATATCGACACCGCCATCAAAAGCACGCAGCTCTCCAAGGAAGATCCGCACATCCTGCACACCGTGGCCTGCCTCTACGTTGAAACCGGCCGCATCAAGGAAGCCCACGACCTGCTTGTGCGCGCCATGGACCAGCTCAACCTGGACGAGCCCAACGACGACTTCTGGTACGCCTTCGGGCGCATCGCCGAGCAGTACGGCGAGCGCGACGCCGCGCTGGCCGACTACCGCAAGCTGAAGAAGCCCACCGAGCCGCTCTCCGTGCCCACTTCAAGCTGGCGGCTGGCGCAGAACCGGCTGAAGGCGATGGGGGAAACCAGTAGTCAGTAGTCAGTAGTCAGTAGTCAAGGGTCAGGGCACGGCTTTGGCTATACCGGTTCCAGAATAGCTGTACCCCGGAAGCGATGGACTCAAGTGGCATTTTCCTCAAGAAAATGCCACCTTGCACCATGCCAGCAAGGGCACG
>JBAVMZ010000170.1:0-13363 GCA_049690595.1 Occallatibacter sp.
CAGCACCATCTCCTTGCAGCCGCCGCCCGCGGGGACCAGGCCCACGCCGGTTTCGACCAGGCCTGTGTAGAGCTCCAGGTGAGGCTGACGCAGCGCGGCGTGCATCGAGATCTCCGTGCCGCCACCAAGGCACAAGCCGAACGGCGCCGAGACCACCGGCTTGGGGCAGAACTTGATGGCCTGGGTCATCGCCTGGAATGCGCGCACGAAGTAATCGACCTCGTCCCACTCCTCGTCCTGAATGGCCAGCAGCAGTTGCATCAGGTTGGCGCCGGCGGAGAAGTTCGGCGCGTCGCTGGTGATGACGAAGCCATCGAAGTGCTTCACCGCATCGCTCGACGGGTCGAGCTTCTGCGTCATGAACTGCACGATGTCCTGCCCGATGCTGTTCATTTTGGAGTGGAACTCGAAGCAGCCGATGCCGTCGCCCAGGTCGACGAGCGAGATGCCCGCATTCCCGGCAAAGACGCCATGGGCGCGCTTGAACGCGGCCACCGGCGCCAGATGCGGGTTGCGATACACGGCAACGTATGCGCCTTTTTGCGGATCGAAGAACTCTTCGCCGCCGTTCCGGTACCAGGACGTGCCGCCCGCGGCCAGCAGCGCCTCGGCCGCGGCGGGAATCGCCAGCCCGGCCGCGCGCATCTTGCCGGTCACTTCGACGAAGCCAGCGGCATCCCACATCTCGAACGGACCCAGCTCCCAGTTGAAGCCTGCCCGCATCGCCTGATCGATTTCCACAATCGACTTCGCCACCTCGCCGATGCGATTGGCCGCGTAGGCCCACAGCTCCGGCAGCGCCTGCCAGTAGAACTTCGCCGCCTTGTCCTTGGCCGGGTCGCCGCCCAGCAGCGCGCGAATCCTGCCAGCCAGGGAATCGTTGGTTTTGGCCATCTCGATTTCAGGAAATGTGGCGCGCACCGAGGGCCGGTATTCAAACGTGTCCAGATCGAGCACCAGCCGCACTTCCTTGCCGTCGGCGCCGCGTCCCTTCTTATAGAAGCCCTGTTTGGTCTTGTCGCCCAGCCACTTGCGCTCGATCAGTTGCTCGATGGCCGCGGGCAGGGTCACGTCGCCGCGCTCGTCGCTGGCGTTCCTGGCGAAGTTCTTCGCGACGCTGCCGAGCACGTCGATGCCCACCATATCGGCCAGGCGGAAGGTGCCGGTCTTGGGCCAGCCCAACACCGACCCCGTCAGCAGATCGATTTCCTCAATCGACAGGCCCTGCTGCCCCATGATGCGGCAGGTGTTGAGCATCGCGAAGGTGCCGATGCGGTTGGCGATGAAGCTGGGCACGTCGTTGGCGGCCACCACCGCCTTGCCGAGCTTCAGATCGGCGAATTCGCTTATCGCCGCAACCGCCTCCGGATCGCTCTCCGGCGTGGCGATGAGTTCGAAGAGACGCATGTAGCGCGGGGGATTGAAGAAGTGCGTGCCGAACCAGCGTTTGCGCAGCTCGGCCGGCAGCGGCTCGGCGATGTGCGCCACCGGCAGCCCGCTGGTGTTGGTCGTCAGAATGGCGGCGGGATGCAGATGTTCGGCGACCCTGGCAAGCAGCGAGCGCTTGATCTCGAGGTTCTCGGCGACGGCCTCGATGACCCAGTCGCACTCTTTCAGCTTGGCCAGGTCGTCTTCGAAGTTGCCGATGCGGACGAGCGTGGCGCAGGAGGAGTCGGCGAATGCGGCGGGCTTTGCGGCCTTCAATCCCTCCAGCGCCTTGGCGGCGAAGGAGTTGCGGTCGCCGGCGGCCGGGACGATATCGAGCAGCAGAACCGGCAGGCCGGCATTGGCCACATGGGCGGCGATGCGGGCGCCCATGGTTCCGGCGCCGAGAACGGCCACGCGACGGATCGAGTATTTCTTCGGTGCCGAACGGGAATCTCGGGAAGCAACCGCTTCCTGCGAATGCGGCTCTGCGGTGAGCGGGACCATGGACTACTCCTTTACGTTCCGGAGGGGAAGGGCCTCAGCGGGTTCGATGCGCGGATCACAGACCGGGAAGCAGCTCGCTGAACGCGGGGTAAGAAGAGCCGGCATTCCGTCTTGCGAATGCAGAATACTGAACGCACGGTCAAAAAGTCAACAACTGATTTCGGACTCCGCTTCTCCGTATTCCGGAACCCGATTCCGGCGTCATCCGGCCCAAGGGCCAGACGGGACGACCCGGCTCGCCGCGACCTGACGGCGCCCTGAAATGGTGTGCGGGGAAGTGGAGGTTGGTTACTTCGCGGCTGAGGGGCCGGCGGCGCGGCGCTTCACGGTCTTCGTAGCGGCTTTGCCTTCTGGAGGGCAGCGGTGCAGGCCGGCGATCAGCAGGCGCGTGAACTCGGAGACGATCTCCTCCGCGCCCAGGCCGCCGTTGGGCCGGTACCAGGTGCCGATCCAGTTGATGGCCCCGGCGATGGCGAAGGAAGCCATCTTGGAGTTGCACGGGGCGATGGAGCCGTCGGCGATGCCCTCCTCAATGTAACCGCGAACGGCGGCGTCGATGCGCCGCTTGAGGTTCCGGACCTGGCGGCGCGTCTGGTCGGAGAGCTCGGAGTCGTCCAGGGTGGCCACGCAGCGGCCGAAGTCGTAGCCGACGATGGCCGTGGCGTAGGAGCGAATGTACGATTCGACCTTTTCGAGGCCGTTTCCCTGGTAGTCGATCGCGCCTTTGAGGGCCACTTCGATCGACTCGATGCCGGCGCGATAGCACTCCACCAGGAGCTCTTCCTTGTTGCGGAAGTAGTAGTAAAGTGCGGGCTTGGTGACATTCAGCCGGGCGGCCAGCAGGCTCATCGAGGTCTTCCGGTAGCCCATCTCCAGGTAGAGCTGGGCCGCGGTCTGGAGCACGGCGTCCCGCTTGACATCGAGACTGCGCTGCTCCCGCACACGGAAGGCCTTCCATGGCTCATGGGATGCGAAATTGTCCGCCGGGTTGTCGATGTCAGAGTTCAAGTCGAATTCCCTAGGAGGATTTCAGGCGCCGGGGATGGCGTCATGCTTGCATCTTACAGGTATTCGCGTTGCGCGCGCCGCGAAATGCCAAGGACCTTGAGCATCTTGAAAAACTGCCTGCTGGCTGTAGATTGTGTCAGGGCACGGCTGAAGAGGCTTCGGAGAGCCTCCGAATGAAAGGCGAAGATCGTGCGAAAACCGTCCCTCGGGGGCTAAAGCCCGGCTCATTCTATGGGCCTTAGCGGCACGGCTTAAGCCGTGCCCTCTCAAAACTCAGCTTCCCAAGAGTTTTTCCGCAGCCTCTGAAGTCGTGCCCTGACACATCCTGCACTCTCATTGAAATTCTGCAAGAGGCTCCCTTACTCCAGAAAGAGGTCGGTGACCAGCGGCTGACCTGCCTCGACGGCGTAACGGCTGAAGTCGGTGACGCCGGCCTGCGCCAGCACCTGCTCGTCAATATAGAAGTTGCCGGTGGCCTCCCGGCTCGGCTGCGTCAGGATCCGCGCGGCGGCATCGGCTACGATCCGCGGGATGCGTCCGCGCTCGGAGGGCGCGCCGGGAATCGCCTGCAGCGCCGCCGTGGCAATCAGCGTCCGCGGCCATAGCGCGTTCACCGCGATGCCCAGCGGCCGGAACTCCTCGGCCATGCCCAGCACGCACATACTCATGGCGTACTTCGAGATGGTATAGGCCAGGTGGGGCGCAAACCATTTGGGCCGCATATCGAGCGGAGGCGAAAGGACAAGGATGTGGGGATTGGGGGCCTTGGCGAGGTAAGGCAGGCAGGCCTGGCTGCACAGGAAAGTCCCGCGCAGGTTCACGCCCATCATCAGATCGAAGCGCTTCATGGCCGTATCCGTGGTTCCGGTCAGGCTGATGGCGCTGGCGTTGTTCACCAGGATATCGATCCCGCCAAAGTGCCAGGCCGCCCTCTGCGCCGCCTCCTGCACCTGGTTTTCGAAGCGGATATCGACCGCCAGAGGCAGCGCGTTGCCGCCGGCGGCCTCGATATCGCGGGCCGCCGTATAGATGGTTCCGGGCAGTTTGGGATGCGGCTCGGCGGTTTTGGCGGCAATCACGATGTTTGCGCCCTCGCGGGCGGCGCGCAGCGCAATCGCCAGCCCGATGCCGCGGCTGGCGCCGGTGATGAACAGAGTCTTTCCCTTCAAATCGGACATCGTTTCCCTCCTGGTTGCAATTCGGTTTGCGGGTGTCGGTTTTCGGATTGCCCTCGCCGGGGCGAATTTGGAGTCGAAAACTCCGCTACAAAATCGTTTGATGACCTCATGGTAAAAAAAAGCGTGACAATCCTATCTTTTTAGGGTTATTTTACCCCTCGTTCAGTCCAATTCCCCTGGAGGTCAACCGTGGCAACGCTCGAAAGGGTATGCCTGTACCCAAATCCGGTTCGTCACACGTGGGTCGACGATTCCGAGCTTCCCCTCGAGCGTATCTACGCCTGCGAGCAGAACCACGCCACGGAGCTGCTGCTCACGCAGCCCTTGAACGGTCAGGTGACCACCTGGACCTGGGCCGGCGCCATCCGCGAAGTACGGCAAATCGCGGCGTGGCTGAAGGCGCAAGACTGGCCTCCCGGCTCGCGCATCGTGATCCTCTCGCGCAACAGCGCCTGGTGGCTCATGGCCGACTTCGCCATCTGGATGGCCGGCCACGTCAGCGTGCCGCTCTTTCCCGCCGCCAGCGGCGGGGCCCTGACCGGGCTTTTCCGGCACTGCCAGCCGGTGGCGTGTTTTCTGGGCCAGTTCGACAATTCGCCGGACTATGCCGACGAGGCGTACCGAAACATGGCGTTCGTTGCGTTTCCCAATTGCGACGCCGCGCACGCCCCGCAGGGTTCGGTTGCCTGGAGCGAGATTGTCCGCACCCAGCCTCCGCTTGCCGGCACTCCCGTCCGCGACAGGTTGGATGTGGCGACGATCATCTATACCTCGGGCACGACCGGCCAGCCCAAGGGCGCGATGCACACCTTTCAGGGCCTGACCCTGATGGGCAAGTCGATGGAACCGATCGTCGGTGGGCCGCGCAAGCAGGCCGAGCGCATGCTCTCGTATCTTCCCCTGGCGCACATTGCCGAACGTGCGATTGTGGAGATGAACGCGCTCCTCGTTCCCATGGAGATCTACTTCATCGAGAACCAGGAGACCTTCCTCACCGACCTGGAGCGCGCGCGGGCGACCGTCTTCTTCTCCGTTCCCCGGCTCTTCAACCGGTTTCAGCAGAAGGTCTTTGAAAAGCTGCCGGAGAAGAAGCTGAAGCGGCTGCTGGCGCTGCCGCTGGTGGGCGCCCTGGTGCGAAAGAAGATTGTCAAGCGGCTGGGATTGCATCATGCCCGCATCATTGCCGGCGGAGGAGCGGCGACCCCGGTGGAACTGATTCGCTGGTACCGCGCGTTGGGGCTCAACTTTGTGGAGGGCTACGGGATGACCGAGACCGGCATTACCCACGTCCCACTGCCCGGCCAGTATCGCCTGGGGTTTGTGGGCAACGCGAGTCCTTGCGCCGCGACGCGGATTTCTCCCGAGGGCGAAGTGCAGATTGCCGGACCGATGAACATGACCGGCTACTTCCGCAATCCCGAGTTGACTGAGCAGGCGTTCACCAACGACGGGTATTTCCGGACCGGCGATCGCGGCAAGTTGGATGAGGCGGGGCGGCTACGGCTGTTGGGCCGGTTGAAGGAGGAGTTCAAAACCGCGAAGGGCAAATTCGTGGTGCCGGCGCGGATTGAGGAACTGCTCTCGTCGGCGACGCTCTTCGAGTCGGTGGCGATCTTTGGAGCCGGCATGACGCTGCCGTTCGCGCTGGCGGTGCTCACGCCGGCCAAGCGGCACCAGTGCGCGGACGCGAGCGGACGCGCCGCGGTCGAGGCCGAACTGGTCGCGCTTCTGGAACAGGTAAACCCGCAGCTCGAACAGTACGAGCGGCTGCGCTTTCTCGCCATCACTTTCGAGCCATGGACCACGCACAACGGTTTCCTGACGCCGACCATGAAGGTGCGGCGCCCGGCTCTCGAACAGCGCTTCTCCGTCGAGTACAAGGCGTGGGAGCGGCAGGGCGCCAAGGTGGTCTGGCTGGAGAACGAATGAGCGCGCATATCCAATCCGAACTCCGGCGCATGGCGCTGGACGGCAAGCAGATCGAAGTGGCGCTGCACAGGCCGGAAGACGCGCGCGGCACCATTCTGCTGCTCCACGAAGCGCTGGGCTCGATCGCGTACTGGAGGGATTTTCCTCAAAAGCTGGCGGCGGCGGCGAGCGCCAACGTGCTGCTGTACTCGCGCCCCGGGCACGGCCACTCGGAGGGTCCGCTGGAAGAACGGAATCCCGACTACTACCTGCGCCAAACGGGGATCGTGATTCCGGAGCTGCTTGACCGGTTTGGCGTGAACGATGCGATTGTCTACGGCCACAGCGAGGGCGCGAGCATCGCCATGCTCTTTGCCGCGCAATCGGAGCGCGTGCAGTCCCTGATTCTCGAGAGCCCGTTTGTGGTGGCCGAGGCCGGCTCCGCCGAACACATCGCCAGAATGGCTGCCGCGTACCGGGGCAGCAAGCTGCAGGAGCGGCTGGCCCTCTACCACCGCGACGCGGACGGGGTCTTTTACGCCTGGGCCCAATGGGCAACCGGGCTAACGCCCGGGATTTCGCTGCCCACCGCACTGCTCAACCAGATCCAGTGCCCGGTTCTCGTGCTGCAAGGCGAGAACGACGCCTTTGGTTCGACCATGCACCGCGGGCCGCTGCGAGCCGCCCTGCCCGCAGTGGAGTTCGAGCTTTTCGCCAACACGGGTCATCTCCCCCATCGGGAGCAGACCGAACCTGTCCTGAACCGGATCGCCCGGTTTCTCGCCGCGCCGGGCCCACTCGAGTTTCCTGGCCAACCACCCAATCCACCCAGCTTCATCGAGGAGCAACTGTGACCCTGCACAATCGCCATCGCTTCGGGCGCGCCTTCCTTCCCCTCTTCGCGGCCCTCGTCCTGTTCGCAGCCGTCTGCTGTCCCGCACAGCAAGCCTACGTCGGCAAGTACGACGCCTTCGTCGGCTTTTCCGACATCAACGCACCGTTCGTGAACAACCTGAACCAACCCGGCGTCGCCATACAGGGCGGCTTCGCGAACAATCGCTGGCTTGGCTCGGGGTTCGACTACAGCACCCAGTCTGGCACCGGCCCATTTACGGCGAGCCTGCTGCCGGGGAATCTGCAAAAGCTGCTGGCCGCCGAGTTGCCGCCCGGATATGTCCTGAGAATCCCAACAGACGTGACCATCCAGACCTTCGCCGCCGGATCGCAACTGACGTTCCGGCACTTTTCCAAGGCGACGATCCTGGTTCATCCGGTGCTGTGTGCGCTTCACATCAATGCGACGCTGCACCCGGGCGACCCCGTCGCCAAGGCGGTCCTGGCGCAGTTGGTGCCGTCGGGGAAAAAGGCAGACTGGACAGGCGGCTACGGCGTTGGCGTCGGGACCGATGTGCGCGTGTCCCAGCACCTCGCCCTCCGCATGCAGTCCGACCTGGTATGGAGCCATCCGGTGAACGATCTGCTGGGTAGCGGCGGCTGGATCTACCGTTTTTCGGTCGGCCCGTCGTTTCACTTCGGCCGGAATGTCGAATCCCACAAAGTCAGGTAGCGGCGCAGCGCCGGGAGCGGGGCGCTCGATCTCCGCTCCCGACCAGCCTGGACTCAAAACACAACGAGGTTCCGCCCGATGGGCGCACCGCCTGCGCGGGATGCGGTTCAGTTGCCGTTCAGTACTTGCTTTGCGATCGTGGCCAGTTGCATGTTCGACGTGCCTTCGTAGATGCTGCCGATCTTCGCGTCGCGATACAGCTTCTCCACCGGGAAGTCTTTTACAAAGCCGTAACCGCCGAAGATTTCCACGGCGGTGCTGGCCACCTCTTCCGCGACCTGCGAGACGAAGTATTTCGCCATCGCCGCTTCCTTCGCAAACGGCAGTCCGGCTTGTTTCCTCCGCGCCGCGTTATAGACCAACAGCCGCGCGGCTTCAATCCGCGTGGCCATCCCGGCCAGCGAAAACTGCACCGCCTGAAACTCGGCGATCGGCTTGCCGAACTGTCTGCGCTCCTGGCTGTAGCGGGCCGCGTGCTCCCACGCGCCAGTAGCCAGTCCCAGCATCTGCGCTGCGATGCCAATGCGCCCTTCATTCAGAGTTTCGATGGCGATCCTGTAACCTTTTCCGATTTCGCCCAGAAGATTTTCGCCCGGAACCCGGCAATCGTCGAAGAGCAGCTCGCAGGTGGACGACGCGCGAATGCCGAGTTTGTCTTCCTTCTTGCCCACGGTGAACCCCGGCGTATCGCGCTCCACCAGAAAGGCGGTAATCCCCTTGTATCCGGCGCCAGGGTCGACCGTGGTGAAGACAATGAACAGGCCGGCCTCGGCGGCATTCGAGATCCACAGCTTGCGTCCGTTCAGCACAAAGTCGCTTCCATCCGCCCGCGCCGACGTGGTCAGCGCAAACGCGTCCGAGCCGGAACCGGCCTCGCTCAAGGCGTACGAGCAGACCGTGTTGGCCGCGATGCGCGGCAGATACTTCTCCTTCTGCGCCACGCTTGCCCAGCGCAGCAGAGCGTTGACCGTCAGCGTATTCTGCACGTCCACCAGAAGGCCAACCGACGGATCGACCGCGGAGATCTCCTCCACCGCGAGAATCGCGCTCAGAAAGGACGCTCCCACACCCCCGTACTCGGCCGGAACTTCGATCCCCATCAGTCCCAGGTCGAAGAGTTGCGAGACGAGTCCGGCATCCATCTTCTGCTTCTCGTCCATCTCACGGACCAGCGGCGCAATCTGCTTCTTCGCGAACTTCCGCACCATCTCCTGGAGCATCTGCTCTTCATCGGTTAGCGTGGAAAGTGGCGTGTTCACAAGCCTCTCAGTGTTTTTCGTTTCCAATTTCAGAATCCTCCAGGGAAGCTCTTGCAAAATCATTCTACCGAAGGGTAAAATAAAAGGCCAGTAGGAAATGTGCGCGATCGGCAATCGGATTGCGCGCCACCCATACCATCGTTTTGAGCGTTACGGGCCTTCCCCATCGCTGGCCGTCCAGTCGAATCCACCGCCCACCGCTCACCTTAGGATTGTGTCGCAATGGACAGCCGGGAATGGCTGTTTGGAGGGAATCAATGCGAATCTTGGCGATAGTCCGTCAGGCCCCCGACGCCGGCGAAAGCCTGCGAATCAAAGACGGAAACGTCGATCTGGCCGGACGCAAGCTGGTCATCGACACCATGGACGAGTACGGTGTCGAGGAAGCGCTGCGACTCAGGGAGAGTGGCGCGCAGGCGGAGATTGTCGCCCTCGCCGTCGGACCGCCGCAGGTGGAAGAGGCGCTGCGCACGGCGCTGGCCATGGGAGCCGACCGGGCCGTGCTTGTGGAAACCGCGAACGCGCTCGACGCCATCGCACTCAGCAGCGTGGTGGCGCAGATTGCCGCCGCGGAGAAGGCGGATCTGATTCTGTGCGGCGGCCAGCAGGCGGACTGGGACAGCCACGCGCTGGGCCCGGCGATTGCCGAGCGGCTCGGCTGGCCGCAGGCCACATGGACTTCCGCGCTCTCGCTCAAAGGCGATCGCCTGGTTGGAGTGCACGATGCGGACGACACCAGCGAATCCTTCGAAGTGGCGCTGCCCGCTGTGGTCACCACTCAGCAGGGGTTGAACGAACCGCGTTACCCCACCCTGCCCAATATCATGCGATCGAGAAAGAAAGAGCTTCGCCGGGAAGCGCTGGAGAGCTTCGGCGTGACCGCGAAGTTGAGAGTGGTGGGCGCGGAGATACAGGTGAAGGAACGGCTCAGGAAGATTCTCGACGGCAAGGATGCCGAGGCGGCGGCGGCCGGCCTGGTGCAGTGGTTGCGCGAGGAAGCGAGGGTGATCGCATGATACTGATGGTTGTGGAACACGCCGGCGGCAGGATGAGCAAGAGCGCGTCCGAATTGGCCGCGGCCGCGCGTCAATTGGGCCGCGACGGCGAACTCGTGGCCCTGGTCCTGGGCAGCGGCGTGGCCCCAGTGGCCGCGGAGGCTGCCTTTCTCGCCGACCAGGTGCTGGTCGCCGATACTCCGGAACTCGCGCAGTACGATGCGGAGTTGTGGGCCGCCGCCGTTGCCCAGATCGCCCGCGAGGGCGAAGCCGACACCGTTCTCGTCGCAGCCAGCCGCAGCGGGCGCGAATACAGTCCGCGCGTCGCCGTCAAGCTGGATGCGCCATTGCTCGAAGATGTCTTCACGCTGAAGGATTCCGGCGGCGTTCTCCAAGCCGAGCGCTACACCTATCTCAATCGCGTTACCGAGCGCATCGAGGCCGACGGTCCGGTTGCGGTGGTGACTCTGAAGCCCGGCGCATTCGCGCCCGCAGCGCCTTCGAGCGCTCCCGCCGAACAATTCGATGTGGATCTCGACTTGCCCGCGCGCCGCCTGGTCATCACCGGAAGAGCCACGCAGGCGAGCGAGCGCATATCGCTCACCGAGGCGGACATCGTGGTCTCCGGGGGCCGCGGCGTAGGCAGCCCGCAAGGCTTCGCCGAACTCATCGGTGGGCTCGCCGACCAGCTCGGCGCCGCCGTCGGCGCGACTCGCGCCGTCGTCGACGCCGGCTGGCGCCCCTACTCCGAGCAGGTCGGGCAGACCGGCAAGACCGTCCAGCCCAAAGCCTACATCGCGGTGGGGATCTCCGGCGCGGTGCAGCACCTCTCCGGCATGAACAAGAGCGCGGTCATCGTGTCCATCAACAAGGACGCAGATGCGCCGATATTCAAGATCACGGATTACGGAATCGTCGGCGACGTCAGCGCAGTGGTTCCCGCCATCATTCGCGAGCTGCGCAAGTAGCCCGCAAGAACCGAAGGCGTCAAGGTGAGAGCCCATGCTTCCCCTGGGACAACAAATTGCGTTTCTGCTTTTCGCCGTCGTAACCGGAGGCATCGCGCTCCGCGGATTCCATCGCCTTTACCTCCGCATTCGCGCCGGCCGGCAAGATCCCGATCCACGGATCGACCGGCTGCCCGCGCGCATCTGGTATGCGCTCGCGACCACGCTCACGCAGAGCCGCACCTTTCGCAAGCGCCCGGCGATCGGCTTCTTCCACGCCTGCATCTTTTACGGGTTCGTCTTCTACCTCCTGGTCAATGCCGTCGACGCGCTGGAAGGGTTTTTCCCCTTCTCCATCCCGTCGTCCGGCTTTGCCGGCATTGCCTATAACTTCGCGGCCGATATCTTCAGCGCCCTGGTTCTCATCGGAGTCATCGCGCTGGCGATGCGCCGCTTTCTGCTGCCCAGCCGCCGCGACTTCCGCTTTAACGAAAGAACCCTGCTGCACGAGGACGTGCGCCACGCACGCATCTCGCGCGACTCCCTCATCGTCTCCGCCTTCATCCTCGTTCACGTGGGCAGCCGGGCCATTGGCGCGGGCGCCAAGCTGGCTGCCGAGGGTCCCGACCGGTTCCAGCCCTTTGCCACGCTGCTCTCGCACTTCGTCACCCCGCAACATGCCGAACTCTGGCGCATCGTTGGCTACTGGGGCGCGCTGGGCAGCATTCTCGCCTTCCTCTCTTACTTCCCCTTCAGCAAGCACATTCATATCTTCATGGCTCCGGCCAAGTATCTGGTGTCTCGCGCCGCACCCTCCGGCGTCTTGCCCGCTCTGGAGTTGAATTTCGAATCGGAGGATCAGAAGCTCGGGGCCGCCAGGCTCGAAGACCTCGGCTGGCCGCGCCTGCTGGACGCCTACGCCTGTATCCAGTGCAACCGTTGCCAGGACGTCTGTCCCGCATCGGTCACCGGCAAGTCGCTGAGCCCGGCGGCTCTGGAAATCAACAAGCGGATGGAGCTGAACCATCTGGCCGGCCCCGCATCGGGCTTCGAGAACGGCGCCCAAAGTCCGCGCCCGCTGCTCGCATTCGCGCTCACCCCTGAAGCTGCCTGGGCCTGCACCACCTGCGGCGCATGTATGCAGGTTTGCCCGGTCCAGAACGAGCAGATGCTGGACATTGTCGATATCCGCCGCAACCAGATCATGATCGAGGGCGAGTTTCCCACGCAGCTTCAAACCGCCTTTCGCGGCATGGAGCGCGCGGCCAATCCCTGGGGCATCCCTCAGGCACAGCGCATGGCATGGGCCGAGGGCCTCCACGTTCCCACCATCGACGAAAACCCCGATGCCGATGTGCTCTATTGGGTGGGTTGCGCCGCCAGCTACGACCCACATTCGCAGAAGACCGCCCGCGCCCTGGTGCAGTTGCTCGCTCGCGCCGGAGTCAACTTCGCTGTCCTCGGCAAAAAAGAGTGCTGTACCGGCGACACCGCGCGCCGGGCGGGAAACGAATATCTCTACCGGCAGCTCGCGGAAAAGAACATAGCCACGCTCAGCGCCGTCAGTCCCAAACTTATCCTCGCCACCTGCCCGCACTGCATGAACGCGATCGGCAACGAATACGCGCAGCTCGGCGGCCATTTCAAGGTGATGCACCACACCCAGTTCCTTGACTCGCTGGTAGCCTCCGGCAAGCTCGAAGTCGAGGCCATGCCCTCCAGCATCGCCTATCACGACCCCTGCTATCTGGGCCGCCACAACGGCGTCTACGACGCGCCGCGCAACCTGCTTCGCGTGCTCACCAACGACTTTGTCGAACTCGACCGCAGGCGCGAGAACTCGTTCTGTTGCGGCGCCGGCGGAGCACAGTTCTGGAAAGAGGAAGAACAGGGTTCCGAGCGAATCTCCGACAACCGCTTTCGCGAAGCGCAGGAGCGCCTCACCTCTGGCGACGGCAGGAGCGAGACCAAGGTGCTTGCGGTGGGGTGCCCATTCTGCAAGAGCATGATGGAAAGCACGCCGTGCAAGAGTGAAGGCGCTCCCATCGCCACCAGGGATATAGCCGAACTGCTGCTGGAGAGCGTGCTGAAGAAATCCGGCCAGGGCGGGCAGCAAACGCCCGCTGCGGCTTCTGCGCAGCCGCCTGCTGAAGCGCCGCGTCATCCTCTCGAAGCTCCGGCGATCGCCGCGCCTGCGGAGAATCCGCCGGCAAAAGTGGAAGAGCCTCAGGCCGCTGCCCAGCCGGCGTCCGCTACGCCGCAGCCCGAAGCGCCCGCGCCGCCCGCTGAGCGCAAGAAGTGGGCGCCAAAGAACTCCGCGGCGAAGAAAGAACCAGTGGCTTCGGAAGAGCAAATCGTCGCGCCAGCAGCGTCGGTCGAGGCTCTGCCCCAGGAAGAGCCCCGGAACGGGACTCAACCAGCACCCGCTCAGCCGCAAAGCGAGCCGTCCGCGCCGCCCCCTGAGCGCAAGAAGTGGTCGCCCAAAACCTCCGCAGTGAAGAAAGAGCCGGAGGCTCCGGAATAGACAGTCGCCGCGCCGGACGCTAGGCAAGAAGAGCAACCTCAATAG
>JBAVMZ010000171.1:0-4686 GCA_049690595.1 Occallatibacter sp.
GTTCGAGACCTGGGGCGCGGGTCCTACCGTCCGGCTTCTTCCAGGAAGCGGATCAGCGAGCGGATGCCCAGTTCGAAGTTCATCAAATGGAACTTCTCGTTGGGGGCGTGGATGTTGTCGTCGGGGAGGCCGAAGCCCATCATCACAGAGGGGATGCCGAGGTGGCGGTCGAAGTCGCCCACGATCGGAATCGATCCGCCGGAGCGGATGAAGACCGTGTCCTTGTTCCAGACCTCGTGCAGGGCCTTGGTGGCGGCCTGGATGTAGGGATTGTCCACGCGGACCAGGCAGGGGTCGCCGGAGTGAATCAGGCGCACTTCGAGCTCGACACCGGCCGGGGCCAGCGACTTGACGTAGGACTTGTATTGCTCGAAGGCCTTGGCCGGGGTCATGCCGGGGACCAGGCGCATGGAGACCTTGGCCAGAGCCTTCGCCGGGATGACGGTCTTGGCGCCGGCGCCGGTAAAGCCGCCGGGCATGCCGTGCACGTCGAGGGTGGGCCGGGCCCAGGTGCGCTCGAGGACGCTATAGCCGGACTCGCCGACGAGGGTGCGCGAGCCGACTTCGGAGATGCGGTAGTGCTCCTCGTCGAAGGGCAGCGAGCGCCACGCGGCGAGTTCCTCGGGGCTGGGCGGGATGATGTCGTCGTAGAAGCCGGGGATGAGGATGTGGCCGTTCTCGTCCTTGAGCTTGGCCAGCATCTGCGCCAACGCCACAAAGGGATTGGGCGCCGCGCCGCCGTACATGCCGGAGTGCAGGTCCTGCTTGGCGCCCTTGACCTCGATTTCGGTGTAAATCATGCCGCGCAGGCCGACGCAAAGGGTGGGCAGGCCGGGGGCAAAGAGCTCGGTATCGGAGACCAGCGCCACGTCGGACTTGAGTTCGGGCGGATTGCTGGCGACAAACTCGGCAATGCCCTCGCCGCCGACCTCTTCGTCGCCCTCGAAGATGACGCGAATGTTGACGGGCAGGGCGCCGTTGGCGGCGAGGAGGGATTCCAGGGCCTTGATCTGGGCCCAGATCTGGCCCTTGTCGTCGGCCGAGCCGCGGCAGTAGAGGTTGCCGTCGCGCTCGGCAGGCTCGAAGGGCGGGGTGATCCACTCGTCGAGCGGGTCGGGCGGCTGAACATCGTAGTGGCCGTAGACCAGCACGGTGGGCTTTCCGGCGGCGTGGAGCCAGTCGGCGTAGACGAGCGGATGGCCCTGGGTCTCGATCAGGCGGGCGTGGTCGAGGCCGATGCGGGTGAGCTCGGCCTCGACAAATTCGGCTGCCAGACGGCAGTCGCCCTTGTGGTCGGGGTCGGTGGATACGGAAGGAATTCGCAGAAGATCCTTCAATTCGTTCAGGAAGCGCGGATGATTCTCGCGCGCGTACGCAACAGCAGGCGACGACATGGTGACTCCTCCAAAACAGCCAAGAGCGAGTATATCCCTCCGGCCCGCCGGGCTGCCCAAGGCGCAGATCGGGGATCAGGGAGATGGGATGGAGGAGGCGATCCCGACAAGGGGCGGGGATTGGAAAGGGCAGGACTTCGGTCGCGCTTCCCATGTAGGGGAAAGCTCGGTCTAGGCCAGGAAGTCCCCGAAGGACATCCCGCAGGGGCAAAAGCGCGCCAGCTTCCATAGGCCATATTCGGCATGCCCCCGACTCTGCCGTGGAGACAGTCGGTGTTTGAGATTTACTCGAGTCGTCCGCGGTTTTGGGTCTTCCGTTCCTTTCGCCAAAGGGGCGAGAGGGACGCGCATGGTGCTGAAGCGCGGTCCCTACGGGACTCCGGGGAGGTTGTTGGTTGCGCTCACCCCACGCTGAAGCGCGGGGCTAACCAACGCTGCGCCTACGGCGCGGGGTGAGTGGCATTTTTGGGCGGCTGGTGGCTTCCGCCGGCATGGAGCGCTCCGGCACGACTGAAGAGGCAGCGGGGAAACTCCGAAGGGATGGCGAAGGGGACCGAAAACCACTCCGCAGGGCTGAAGACCGATTGATTTTATTGGCTTTATCGGCACGACTGAAGTCGTGCCCTGGCTCTTTTCGTGCCCTTGAAGCGAGTCTTTCCGCAGCCTCTGAAGTCGTGCCCTGACACTTTTCGTGCCGTGCGTCGAGTTCTTCGCAGTTGCGGTTGGGGCGGGCGTGCACGGGCGCGGCGCGGCGCGTATCCAGCCTATTTCGACGCGGTTGCGGGCAGTTGCACCAGCATCTCGTCTTTGTGCATCACCAGGCCGGTCGCGTTCAGTGTGGCCAGCTCGAAGCCGTGCCCGTGGGTGATGGCGTCTGTCGGGCAGGCCTCGACACAATAGCCGCAGAAGATGCAGCGGTTGTAGTCGATGTTGTAGACCTTGGCGTAGCGCTCGGAGGACGAGAAGCGCTCCTCGGCCGTGTTCTCGGCCGCCTCGATGTAGATGCAGTTCGACGGGCAGGCCGCGGCGCAGAGGAAGCAGGCGACACACTTTTCCAGGCCATTCTCGTCGCGCTGAAGCACGTGGGCGCCGCGGTAGCGCTGCTCGAAGACGGCGCCCCGTTCAGGTCCCGGACCGTCCGGGTAGTTCTCCACCTGCGTGGGCTGCAGCATCTCCCGGAAGGTGATGCTCATGCCTTTGACGATGCCGGCCGCGTTGCGCACTATCGACATGAGCAAAGTATACGATGGATTCGGAGGCATCGAGATGATCCGCTTCAGGCATTGGGCAGTGGTGTTCCTTCTGGCGGCGGCAGGCGTTCCGAGCGCTCAGGCGCAACAACCGGCGCCCGCCTCGGCCGCGGCCGCCGCAAGCCAGATGGACCACAGCCAGGCGGCCGGCCGCGAGATGAGCGGCATGACGATGGGCAAGCCCGTCCTGCCCGCCGGTCCGCTCAAGATCGTCTTCGGCGGCAAGAGCGCCGAGTGGACGACAGCCGCGCTGGCCGCGCTGCCGCACAAGACCGTGACCCTCTGGAACGAGCACGTCAAGGCCAACCAGAGCTTCTCCGGCGTTCCGCTCATCGACCTTCTGACCGCGCTGGGCGTGCCGGCCAAACCGCACGGAAAGGACCTTGGCCTCTACCTTGTGGCTCTGGGCGCCGACGGTTACAAGGCGGTCTACTCGGTGGCCGAGATCAACCCCGACCTGCACGACGGGGTGGCGCTGGTGGCCGATTCTCTCGACGGCAAGCCGCTCGGCGACCAGGGTCCGCTGCAGATTGTTCTTTCCGGAGAGAAGCGGCCGGCGCGGTGGGTGCGGAACCTGGAGGCGATCCACGTGCACAGCATCGAATGATGGACGGATGCCCGTTCGGAGCGCCCCTCCCGGGCGCGGAATCAGCTATTGGCGACATTCCCAGGGCTGCCGCCCTGGGCGATTTCCCCGCCGCCCGGCCGGGGCGGAAGCGGCGGTAGGTCGTTCGTTCCGAAGTAACGCTGTGGTGCGTCGGGCTCGTCCCGATGAACAGGGAACCCTTGGTTCGTGCAGAGGAAAGATGTGCGGGTCTGGAGACCCCCACCACAGCCGGTCTGGAGACCGGCGGTACTCTGAGGCGGCAAAACGCAAGCAGGCGGCTTCCGCTCGGAAGCCGCCTGCCTGAGAAAGCCGTCTTGCCGGAATCCCTCTACTTGGGGTGCTGTTCCGGCTGCCGCGGCGGAGTTGCCTGGCGCTGCGGAGCGCTTTGCCGCTGAGGCGCGGTCTGGCGCTGGGGCGCCTGGCGTTGCGGGGCAGTCTGACGCTGGGGGGCTGCCTGACGCTGAGGTGCAGCCTGGCGTTGCGGAGCTGCCTGACGCTGGGGGTGGTTATCTCGTTGAGGAGCCACCTGGTGCTGTGGAGATGGCTGCCTTGCCTCGGGGCGCTCTGCTTGCGGCCTGCTCCCGGGATTGCCGCGAGCGGGTTGAGCGGTCTCTGGACGCGACGGGGCCGCGCCGCGCTGTTGGGCTTCCGCATGGTTGCGGGCCTGCAGGGTGGCCGGGACTCTCACGTTGCGATCGGCCCGGAGTGGAGTGGCGACGGCCGCGTTCGGCGGACGGCCATGGTTGACGTTGGCAAACTGCGCCCGGTTTGTGCTGGCAGCGCGCTCGTGCTGGATCTGGGCCCGCATCGGCTGGGCGTGCTCCTCGTGGAATGCCGCCACCTCCGCGGGACGTGCCCGCACCTGGAGGCCGCCCGATCCGCCGTTGTAACTCACCCGGGTGATATTGGTGTTGCCAACGACCGTGCGATTGTAGACGTTGTGGACCACGGTGGTGTTGATGTTATTGACGGAGCGGTTGTAGTTGAAGTGTCCTCCGCCCCAGTAGCCGCCCTGGTATCCGAAGCCGACATAGCCAAAGCCGTAGTTGACGCCGCCATAGTAGCCGATGTGCGGGCCCCAGTAGCCACGGTAGAATCCGTAGCGGTTATGCGAGTAGCCCCAGTAACCGGGCGTCCACAGAGCGCCCATGTAGGGAGGCTCAACCCAGACGCCGGGTGTCCAGTAGTAGCCGGATGAGGCCCATCCCCAGTAGCCGGGGGTCCAGAGATAATCGTCGCCGGGAGCCTGAGGCTGCTCGTATTCGGGCAACGCCGGCGGGGGCTCGGGTGCATACGAGACCGGCTGCACGCCGTAGTCTTCCCCGGAAGAAGACGGGGCTGGCGCCTGGTCGGACGTGCCGCCCACGACTGAGGAGGGAGCGCTCTGCGGGGTGCTGGCCGTCGAAGGCGCGGCGGTGGTGGTGCTAGCCGTGGA
>JBAVMZ010000172.1:0-5148 GCA_049690595.1 Occallatibacter sp.
CGCCAACGGCACCAGTCGGGGTGCGCCTGGAACGCATCCCAGATGAACCAGCTACCCTTCATTTCGCACACGCCGAGCTTGGTGCTTCCCCGACTGGCCATCTGGTCCTCGGCGAGCGGCAGGTTCATGTGCTCCGCGGCGTTGCCGTTGAGGTCGTATACCTCCAGGATGTCCCCATCGGGCTCCGGGACCAGCCTGATCACCGGAATCACCGGTACCAAGGAGCCACCCCGGTGATTTCGAGGCGGTTCTTCGCCTGAGCCGACAGCGCGGGGAGGTCGCGCCGGGCCGGTCCCGCTCGTGCGAGGACGGCGGGGATCCGGGATCGGTCCTCCCCGGCGGAGGGCGGCAGTGGCAGGAGTGGTCGGTGGTTGCCCCTTGGTCGTTCAGAAGGGAATGTCGTCGTCGGTTCGCCTGGCGTGACGGCGCCCCGCGAGGTCGTCGAGGTGGGCCACGTAGTGGTCGACGGCTTCGGCGAGCAGGTCGAGTGTGCCGAGGATGCTGGCGGCGATGTATTGCCGTGGCGTGACGTCGGGGACTTCGTCGAGGGATTCGCGAGAGGCGAGGTCGGGCTGGGCCGCGAGGATCGCGCGCCGGCTCACTTCCGCCGCGGAGCGGAGGATCTCCAGAGGAGCCAGCTCGGGTTCCTCCGCAAGCTCGCCGGGGGTCGAGAGAGGAAACCTCATATTCGTGCCTTTCCGAGATACTTGCGCTTGACCTTCTTGCCCTCGCGCCAGACGGCGTAGAGATAGGGGCCGTGGCCGCGGCCCTCTCGGCAAGTGCGGCAGGATTTGTCGCCGCAGCGACGGTATTCGGCGCGCTTGGAGTGCTCGCGCGGCGCTCCGAGAGGGAGCTGCCACTGGCCTTCGAGTGTGTCGTTCTGTACGGGCCTGCGTTTCATCGGCGGTCTCGCGCGTTGCACAAGGTGCGCACTCGGCACGAAGCCTTGTGCAACAGGGTCAGAGCATGGGCGGGCGGAAGGGCTTGCCGTCCAGGACGAAATGCTCGCACTGCTCGGTGAGTCGCTTGGCGATGACCTCGGCATTGAGGGCATCGGGGAAGACTCTGGGCCAATCTTTGAAGGCCCGGTTGGTCGTGATCAGCGTGGAGCGACGGTACTCGTAGCGCTCGGAGACGACCTGGAATGCGAGCTTGGCCTGGGTGGGGTCCATGGCGAGGACAGCGAAGTCGTCGATCGCCAAGAGCTCCGCCTTGACGTAGCGCCGCATTGCTCGGTCGAGCGATCCGTGCAGCTCGGCGCCGGCGAGCTCGTTGAGCATCTTGGGCGCGCTGGTGAAGACCACGCGGCGGGTCGCCTGGCAGGCGCGAAAGGCGAGCGCGCGTGCGAGGAAGGTCTTGCCGGTGCCGGGGTGGCCGATGAAGAGCGGATTGATGCCCTTGCCCAGGAAGGAGAGGTCGTGGAGCGCGAGATAGCGAGCCTTGAGCTTCTTGCGGCAGGCGTCGAAATCGAAGTCGAAGCCGTCGACAGTGTTGATTTGGGGGAATTGGGCGCTCTGGATGCGGCGCTTGACGGCGCTGTCGATGCGGCTCTTCTTCTCCTCGTCGCAGAAGCGGTGCATGACGTCGAGGACGGTGAGGTTCTTCTTGGCGGCCTCGTCGATGATCTCGCCGGCAAGGCGGGCCATGCCCGGCAGCCTCAGCCAGCGCAGCTTTTGGAGGAGCAGGTCCAGGTCGTCCGAGTCGGGCTTCATGGCTTATTCCCCTCAGGCGGCTTGCTCGGATCGAGCGTCTTCCGTGGCAATTCGTCATAGACGGCGAGATCGGGCTCGCCGAGGTGGATGCTGTCGAGCGCAGCGTCGTTGAGCTTGAGCGGCGCAGGCCCCGGCGAGAGGCCCTTCTTGTAACGGAGCACGTACTCGACGTACTCGGCGCCGACGTGGCCAGTGGCCATGACCTCGGCTATCGCCGCGCGCACCGGCGCATCGCCGTAGAGCTCACTCAGGAGGACCAGGAGCTGGATCTCCCGGCGAAGCGACCGGGTATTGGCGGCGAGAATCTTGAAGTACTCCTCGGCCGGCCCGCTCAAGGGGCGAAGCTCGGGCGGCAGCGCGCCGGCAGCGGCACGAGGCTTGAGCGCGAGCAAGCCCTGCTCGTGCGCGTCGTCCTTGATGTGCTTGCCGACGTCCCAGCCGCGGTTGTGGACCGCGACTCGCTTGGGTCCCAGAAAGACCGAGACTTGCTGCTCGTTGCCACGCACGAGCACCGACTGGCCGACCAGGCGCCACGGTACGGTGTAGTCGTTTCGATCGAAGTCCACCCGGAAGGTCTTCGAGACGCCTGTGCTCACGATGTCGTCGGTGTCGAAGAAGGTTTCGGGGACCTTCTCGAGCAGCTTCTGCTCCTCGTTCTTGAAGACCAGCGACGGCACCCTGCCGGTCTCCTCGTTGACGAGGTTGTTGAAGATGTCGTCGCGCCACTTTGCGGCCTGGACGTTGAGGTCGAAGAGGTCGGCGGGGTGGCGCCCAGGCCAGAATCGAGTCCGGATGGTGCCGATCGGGCGCTCGACGTAGGGCTTCTCTGTTGGACGGTGTGGGGTACAGGCCTGGATCCCGAAGCCGCGCGCGCGGGCGTAATCGACGAAGCGTGGGTGAAAGCGCGGGATCCCTCCGACGCGCCCCAGGACCACGGTCTTCATGTTGTCGAAGACATCGACCAGCGTGCGCCCGCCAAAGAAGTGCAGCGCCTGGTCCATGCAGCGCAGGAAGCATCCCATCGCCTGGCTGAGGGTGAAGATCAGGAAGAGGTAGCGCGAGTAGGCGAGCGCGGCGACGAAGGCGCTGACGCGGCGCGCGCAGCCTGGAATCGCGAAGCCGAAGTCGGCCCAGTCGACCTGAAGCATTCGGCCAGGCTCATAGCTGCGAGAGAGGAAGGCCTCCTGCTTCGGCCTGGGCCGTATCTTGCGAAGGCGGTCTCGCAAGACGGTGACGCCGCCGTGGTAGCCCTGGGCGCGGAGCCTGTCGAGGACCGCCGGCGCTTTCATCTCGGGGCATTCGTCGAGCGCCTTGCGAATATCCTCCGCGTACGGCGCGAGAATGGACGACCGCCCTGCCGCCTTCGGCTGCTGCTTTCCCTGCGCGATGCCGAGAAGCTTGCGAATCTTCTTTCGGCTCAGCTTGGTGCCGCGATGGATGGCGTTGATGCTCTGGCCCTCCATCAGCTTCAGCCGGAGCACCTCGGCCATTTGGGCAGACCTCTCCACCTGCCGCAGGTCCTTCATTCCCTCGGGGAGCGCCTTCTCGGTCATCGCCCGCTCCTATCCGAAGCCGTAGCGGATACGCCGGCGCCAATCGTCGAAGGAGACGACGCGGACGATTCGCCCGCGCCTCCCGCAGAAGGGACAGACTGCCTCCGTGCCCAGCCGCCGCCGGGCCGCAGGGAGCAATTCGGGCCAGGCCACCAAGGTCCACTCGGTGGGAGCCGGACGCGCAGTGTCGACCTGAGGCTCGGCGGCAGCGGTGCACGGATCGGCAACGTCGAGAGTCGGTGGGGCGGCTGGGACCATGAGAGCGCCATCGCGTACCTCCGCGGCAGCCTGGTGAGCCGCCGACGCAGGCACCAGTAGCCTGCCCGCGAGGGCCTGTAAGCGGCGATCCCCCACGCGCCCTTCGGCGATCCGGCCGCGTCGAGCAGCCTCCTCGAGTCGGTGGACCTCTTGCCCTTCCTCCGACCCGCGGTCGTTGTACTTGGCCCGCGCCGCTCGCGCGCTCTCCTTGCGCGCCGCCTTACTGCACTCCTCGCCGTGGTAGAGACGGCCCGGCTGGCAGCTGCCGCAGTAATCGAAAGGCTTGCCGCACCGCTCGCACGCGCGGGTGAAGAGCACGTGGCTCGGCCGATGCTCGCGATGCGCCACTCACACGTCGAGCGGACGAATGCTCGACGTCGCCGCTGAATCGGGCCAGAATTGGTCCGAGACAAAGCGACGCCACTCGCTGGGCGATCCGGGGCAATCCGGGTCGCCCGTCTCGTCTGCGCTCACATCAGCTTCCGCCGACCCAGGCTGGCCCGACAGTTTTCGGCCGGCCGTCCCCTCGGACAACGCCGGGCGCGGCGGCAACCATGCCACTTCAAGCGGCTTCCCCGACACAGGGCGCCAGCCTCGGCCACTCGCCGCCGAATCGTGGCCTGGAAATTACGAGGCGGGGGCGCCCCATGTACCCCCTGAGGCCCACGAAGATTCGGCGCGGGGCGCCCCCGCCTCGTGCTCCACCCCCACCAACGTCCTCAGCGGCGACTCGCGACTGGACGATGACCACCCGGTCTCCGGCTCAGCCACAACGTCCCACGTGCATGACTGGACCCTGTTCCCGGTAGCCCGCTGAAAACCTGGACCCAACGACCCTGGCGGGGACACCGGAAAGCAGCTCGGCCTCGGCAAGCACCAGCTCCGCATAGACGCGCACCCGCTCCGCCGACCCCAGGATCTGCATCACCATCTGGACGTTGAGCTGCCCAAGAACTGCCGGGTCGAGCCCCAGAATCTCGCTCGCCGAGCGGGCAAGCTCGTCGCGGGCATCGTCAAGTTGCCCGGCCTGCTTGAGCCCGAGAAGGCGGGCAAGCAGCAGCGCGACCTGCTTGAGCTGCCGCTTCAGGTAGTCGCGCTCGTAGAAGCTCATCTGCGTGACCTTGATCGAGCAATTCGGCTGCGTGAGGAGCTTTGCGCTGCTCGCCTACAGCAGGCGCGACGTTGGGATCGGCGAGGGCGATACTCTGGATTGACGGTGCGAGGTCAGAAAGTGAGCCTGCTATCGTGACCCGTGGCTGCGTCCGAGTGACCTACTTTCCTATGACGACCTCGAAGAGGTCCTTGCCAGCGAACTTCTTCTTCCATGAGGGATCGCATGCGTCTAGCAAGCGAGCGAGAGCATAGCCGGTCGAGTAGTAGTACTCACCATTCGCAACGCCCAACGGCAGCGTCCCTCCTCTTTCTGAGGCGAGCGGTTTCGCCGCTGGATCCCGCGTCCGGATGATGTTCTCCAACGCTTCCCTCTGCTGGTTGCCGAAGGCGACTTCCTCGACGAACCGGGCAATCCCCTCTGTCCGCTCCAGCGCGCGCTCGACCCTCGGCAGTTCTGGATCCTCCTTGTTGAGGATGTCGAAGCGCTGCTGCCGAATATCGGCGATGCCGTC
>JBAVMZ010000173.1:0-2544 GCA_049690595.1 Occallatibacter sp.
TGGAGGCACTAATGGCAGCAGCGAGGTTATCCATGCGAACAATTAAAGAGATTTTACGATTAAAATGGGAACACCATTTATCCAAGAAACAAATTGCAGTCAGTTGTAATATTGCCCGCAGCACCATTACGGATTACCTGCGGCGGGCAGAACAGGCAGGTTTGATCTGGCCATTGCCTGAGGATTTGGATGACGCAAAGTTGCAGTCTATTCTTTTTCCTTCCAGAGAGGGCATCTTCAATCAGGGCAAGCGTCCGGATATGGGAGAGATTTATAAGGAACTCAGCCATAAGAGTGTCACTCTCCAGCAACTGTGGCTGGAATATAAGCAGAGCAATCCCGACGGGTATCAGTATAGTTATTTCTGTGAACTTTATCATCAGTGGGCAAAGACACGGGATGTGACCTTACGGCAAACCTATCGGGCAGGGGAAAAGCTTTTTGTTGATTATGCCGGTCAGACAATACCGTTTACCGATCAGATTACGGGGCAGGTTCAAGAAGCTTATCTATTTGTAGCCACTCTTGGCGCCAGCAGTTATACCTTTGTCTGGGCAAGCCTCAAACAGGATTTACCTTCCTGGATCGATGCCCATGTGAAGGCTTTTGCATTCTTCGGCGGCGTTCCGGAGATAGTTGTTCCGGATAATTTAAAAGCGGGAGTTACCAAGCCATGCCGGTATGAACCGGAAATAAATCCGACATACCATGACCTCATAAAATATTATGGTGCTGTGGTGATACCGGCCCGTGTCCGCAAGCCCAGAGATAAAGCCAAAGTGGAATCGGCAGTTGGTGTTGCCCAAAGATGGATAATAGCCGCACTGAGGAATCATACCTTCTTCGGCCTTCACGAATTAAACAAGGCTATTGCCGAAAAACTGACCGAGTTAAATAACCGCAACTTCCAGAAGATGGAAGGTTCCCGCAGAAGCCTTTTTGAAACAATCGACAAGCCGGCATTAAAACCGCTTCCCTTAGTTCCTTATGAATATGCAGAATGGAAAACGGCAGGGGTTAACGTTGATTACCACATTGAGATTGATCATCATTATTACAGCGTGCCCTATCAATTAGTCAGAGAACGTGTGGACATTCGTCTGACGTCAAACGTTGTGGAGATCTTATTCAAAAACCGTCGGGTGGCCTTTCATCAAAGAAGTTATGATAAATGGAAGTATACCACTCTGACGGAACACATGCCTCAGTCGCATCAGCGTTATCTGGAATGGACTCCTTCCAGAATCATGGCCTGGGCAGGAAAGAATGGTCCCAACACGGAAAAGATAGTCCGCCATATCCTCGAAAACAAACCCCATCCCGAACAGGGATTCCGTTCTTGTCTGGGGATCATCAGGCTGGGAAAGCTTTATTCTCCAGAGCGTTTAGAAGCAGCCTGTATCCTGGCTCTGCATATCAAAGGCTACAGCTATAAAAGTATCGAGTCGATTCTCAAAACAAAGCTCGACCAGCAAAAAGGCTTCATTGATCCATTAAACAATTTTACGCCGAAAGCTCCTATCATACATACCAATATACGGGGCAAGGGCTATTACAACTAAACCGAGATTAAACACGATTAACATGAAAGGAAAAATAACGATGCTCAATCAACAAACCATCGAAAAACTCGCTGTCTTAAAACTCAACGGCATGGCGGATAACTTTACTTTACAGCTTCAGCAACCAAAAATGAATAATCTTTCCTTCGAAGATCGCTTTGCGATGATCGTCGATGCTCAATGGGACTGGAAAGAAAACAACCGGATGAAGCGCTACCTTAGAGATGCAAAACTCAAACTCCCGGCATGTGTAGAAGATATTGATTATAAAACCCAGAGAGGTATTGATCAATCCGTCATGATGCGGCTCATTGCCGGTGACTGGATCAAAAACTTCCAAAACATTATTATTACCGGTCCCACTGGAGTGGGTAAAACCTTCTTGGCCTGTGCCTTAGCTAACAAGGCCTGCCGTAATGGATTTCACAGTCTCTATCTGCGCAGCCCCGGTTTCTATTATCAAATGGCTCTTTCCCGGAATGACGGCAGTTATAGAAAAATCATGAATAAACTCTCCAAAACCAATGTCCTGATCATTGACGACTTCGGCATTGCGCCCCTGACTGATACCGAAAGAAGAGATCTCTTTGAAGTTGTAGATGAAAGACACGGGCATGGATCAACCATCATTACCAGTCAGTTGCCCATAGAAAACTGGCATGACATCATTGGCGATCCTACTATCGCCGATGGCATCCTCGACAGGCTTATCCACAATGCCCATAAAATTAATCTAAAAGGAGGTTCTATGAGAAAAAAACATTCCACATTGACTTGATAAAATACTTATGAGAAAGAACTAAAAAACCAGCGTCGCTTCGCTCCGATCAGGGGGTGGCGACTTCCTCCGGATTTAGGTGTTTGTTTCCTGCGGATTGGGATGGAGACTTAATCGGAATAGTCATACCGAAGCATTTTGATTTATATATCAATTCATTATTAAATACAGTATCTCTTGGTATAAAAAAGAAAAAGACAAAAT
>JBAVMZ010000174.1:0-7207 GCA_049690595.1 Occallatibacter sp.
GGCGAAGGTTGCCGCGAGCAGGGCGATCGAGAGGCTGGCTTTCAGGATGCTCTTCATGGGTCGAGTCCTTCTGGATTGTTCGGAGTCTCGTTACTTTGCCGCCTTGGCGGGAATCGTCAACTGCGCACCCGCGCTCACCTTGTAAGTCTCGGCGAAGTTTCTCTGGTTCAGGCCGATCGAAAGCCGCCCGCGCGAGTCGATGAAGAAGAGCGGCTGGCCCACGGGCACGTCGCTGAAGGTCTTCACCAGCGGAATGGTGTAGCTCTGGCCGGCCAGCGTTACAGGAACCGTTTCGCCGCGCCGGTAGCCGAGCTTGAGAAAGGTCTCGGCGGGCACGTTGAGCACCAGGTTGCCGAAGGGGCCGTCGGTGCCGATGACCTCGCCGTGCAGGCCGGCGGCGTCGATGGTGGCGTTGCGGATGCTGAGCCGGACCAGCTTGCTCACGTCCAGCGCTGGGCCAGCGTCGGCGATGCTCTCACCGCGAGCCACGTGCGCCGCGGCCGGCGAGAAGATATCGCGTCCGTGGAAGGTGGAGGAGATGCCCGAGCCGATCATCCACTTCGGGTTGGTAATCTCGTGCGCCTCCACGATCGAGTCGCGGTCCTGGACCAGGGTGAGCAGGCCGTTGTCGGGAAGCACGAAGTACTGTCCCTTGCCGGAGCGGGCCACGATGGCCTTGCGCGTCGAGCCCACGCCGGGATCGATCACGACGAGGAAGATCGCGTCGGCCGGGTAATAGCCTACGGTGCCGGCCAGCAGGCGCGCGCCCATGGCGATGTTGAAGGCCTCGGCCTGGTGGGTGATGTCGATGACCTTGGCGGCGGGAGCGATGCCGTCGATGACCGCCTTGCAGATGCCGACGGCGTCGTCCTTGACGTCGAAGTCGGTCATGAAGCCGATGACGCGCGGTCGGACGGCGTCCTGCGCCGAAACAGCAAGCGCCAGCACGGCGGCCAGTGCTGCCCCCAGCAGAAGTCTCATGATTTTGCGCACGTGTTCACCTCGGGCTGCAATTGTCTCCCCCATGGTAGCGCCTTGATACAGGGAGAGGGGAAGAAGGAAGCAGCCTGCGCGGTGGGTTGGAAGGGAGAGGCAGGAAAAGTTCGTCGTGGCCCGTGCTGCCGCAGTCGTTGGACCGCGGCAGCGCGAGGCCGGCTGGGTTTAGAAGAGGATCTTGGCCGTGAACTGCATCTGGCGGGGTCCGTAGAGGACGCCCGTGGTGGCCGAGACCGCCCCGAAGGACTGGGTGGGGTTCGAGGGCAGGTAAGGATAGATGCAGCCGTTGGTGTGCTGCGAGGCATCGCAGGCGGCAGCGTATCCCTTCGAACCGGGCGTGAGCGGGCTGGCGAAGGAGCTGTTGTTGCTGACCACGCTGACCGGGATCCTGCTGTTGGTCAGGTTGAAGGCCTCGGCGAAGAGGTCGAGCTTCAGCTTTTCGGTCAGGGCGAAGGTCCGCGCCAGGCGAAGGTCCACGTTGTTCAGCGTGGGCGCGTCGAAGGCGTTGCGGGCGTACTGCGGCACGCGGCCGCCGGTGCCGGAGTTGAAGAGGCTCAACTCAGCGCCGGTGATGCCGCCGTCGCCGGACACCTTGGTCGGGTTGTTGGGGTCGCCCACGCCCAGGCCACTGGTCGGGTAGTTGCTCATGAAGCCGGTGACCGGCATGCCGGACTGCGCGGTGACCGAGGTCGAGAGCGACCATCCATTGACGATCGTCTTGGCCGGGCCGGTGACGCGGAAGGTGGGCGCGGCAATCAGCGTAGCGGTGAAGCGCGAGCGGATGTCCAGATCCGAGCGGCCCCACTCGGCGCCCAGGTTGTAGGGGTCGATCGGCGTGTCGGTGCCGTTGAAGGTGCCGTTGACGCCGGAGACCTGGCCGCCGTCGTTGGCGTGCGCGTAGGTGTAGTTGACCAGCGCCTCGAAGCCGTTGGCCATGGGCTTTCTGGCGGTGAGGACCAGCGAGTGGTACCAGCTGGTCAGGGAGCTGAAGCCGGTGAGGATGTTGGCCGTGGCGTAGGTCTTGCGCTGCGTATACCAGGGCACGGTGACGGTCTTCAGCGTCTTGCCGGTGGCGTCGACGATGTCGTAGGTCTTGGTGGTGGTGGCCCGCGCCACATTGGTGTCAATGAAGACCGGCAGGCGATCGGCGTAGTTGCCCACGTAACCGGCGCTGACGGCGATGTGGCCCGGAAGTTCCTGCTCGACGGTGGCGTCGAAGGACTGCGAGCGCGGATTCTGGAAGTTGGGGTCGAGACCGCGAATCGAGAGAGCCGCCAGCGAGGCCGAACCGGCGTTGGGGTCGATGACCGGCGTATGGGCTCCGGCAAACGGTGCAGCCAGCGCCGGACCCGGCGGGGTGAAGAGCACGTTGAGGCTCGAGGGCGCCCAGACAGTCGACGGGCTGGCGTTGTACTGCTGCTGGTAAACACCGTTCTCCACGCGCAGCGTGTAGTAGGTGGAGTTCGAGGTCAGGCCGTAGAACATGCCGTAGCCGGCGCGAACGACGCCGCCCTTCCAGCCCTGGTAGCTGAAGCCGACGCGCGGCTCAAACTGGGAGAGGGTCTCGTTAAGGGTGGCGGTGTACAGGTTGGCCAGCGCGCTCGAGGTGTTGGGCTTGGGCGGCGAGGGGACAAGCTGCACGTCGTAGCGCAGGCCTGCCGAGAGCAGCAGCCTGGGCGTGATCTTGAAGCGGTCCTCGGCGAAACCCGAGATATCGGGATTCCAGAAGTCGTCCGCGCCGATGTGGGTGATGGGGTCGTTGACCTGGGTGAAGCTGGTGTAGTGCTTGCCGCCGTTGACGCCGTAGACGTCCTGCACCCAGTTGCTGAAGACGGTGGCCTGCGCGCCGGTGTAGCTGTAGGAGCCGTCGCCCTGAAAGAGGTTGGCCAGATACTCGTGGACGAAGCTCATGTCGACGCCGAACTTCAACTGGTGGGCGCCGTGCGAGACCGAGAGCGTATCGGCAATCTGGTTGCGGTGCTCGTCAGGGAAGGCGCCGCGGGGCAGGGCGCTGGTTTCGCCGTAGCCGGCGATGCCGCTGAGGCTGACGGCAGGGCCGCCGGTGTTGGTGCTCGCCGTTTCATAGTCGCGCGACCACTGGAAGAGCATCTGGTTGACGGCGCGTGGCGTGAGCACACTGGTCAGGTTAAAGATGGCGAAGCGCTCCTGGAACTTGGCCTTGCCGTTCTGCGTGACCGAGCCGTTGGAGACGGTGCTCGCGGTGTTGTAGCCGTTGGGTTCGTCGAAATTCTGCCAGTTGAACTCCCCGGTCAGGTGGTGCTTCTCGTTGATCTGCCAGTCGACCTTGGGGAAGAAGATCTTCTGGGTGATCTCGCGGGGGAAGGTGCCCTGGGTCTTGTAGCCGTACATCCCGGTGGCTGCGCCATCCAGGTAATCGACCGCGGCCTGGCACTGGGCCTGGGTCAGAGGCGAGGGGCAGGTGGAGGCAAGGAAGCCGTCTGCCACCGTGCCGTTGTTGTACAGGGTGTTGAAGTTGAAGGTGGAGGCGTAGAGAATCGGAGCGGTCTTGCGGAAGCCGTCGTAGGTAAAGAAGAAGAAGAGCTTGTCTTTGAGAATCGGTCCCCCGACGGAGCCGCCGTACTGGTACTGCTCCTGAATGAGCTTGGTGAGGAAGGCCTTTTGCAGCTGGGTGGTGGCCTGCATCGGGGCCTGCTGCTTGCTCCACGGGTCCAGCGCGTTCATGTCGGGATTGCGCAGGTAAACAAAGGCGTCGCCGTGGAAGGCGTTGGCGCCGGAGCGGCTGACGGCGTTGATCTGTCCGCCGGCGGCCTGGCCGAAGCTGGCGCTGTACGACGAAGCACCGGACTGGAACTCCTGGATGGAGTCGGTGGAGTAAACGTAGGGAGCGCCGATGGCGCGGCCGCGAGCCTCAGAGAAGAATGCCTGGTTGTTGTTGGCGCCGTCGATGAGGTTGGTGTTGTAAAGTCCGGAGACGCCGCGGAAGCTGAGCAGGCCGCTGGCGCCGTCGGGCACCACGTTGGGCGTCAGCAGCACCACGTTGTCGAAGCGGCGGCCGTTGATGGGCACGTTCGAGAGCATCTCGGAGCCGATTTCCTGCGAGGAGCCTACCTGCTCGGTATCAACGAGCGGAGCGGCCTCGGAGATGGTCACCGTGTCCTGCGTGGTGGCCAGGGGCATTTCCACGTCGATGGTGACAATCTGGCCGACGAGTACGGTCACGTCCTTGCGGTTCACCTTGGCAAAGCCGGACGCCGAAACGAGGACCTCGTAACGGCCAGGCTTGAGAAAGTTGGCAAAGTATTCGCCGGCCGCCGTGGTCTGCAACTGGCGCTGAATGCCGGTCTCGGTGGCCAGCACGGTTACGGTGGCGCCGCCAATCACGGCATGCTTGGGATCGGTAACGACGCCGCCGATGGACCCGAAGCCGGCGTCCTGGGCAAGCGCAGGGATCAGCGTACAGGCCAGCAGCGTCAGGCCGAAGAGCAGGGCCTTCCAGTTGGCTCGATGGAAATTCATGCGGTCTGGTTCTCCTTTTAGGGTTGTTCGAGACACTGCCAGTCTGCTGCCGGCAGCAAAGGTGCAAATCCGATTGCGCTGGTTGCACGCTCCAGCGGCCCGGAAAGAGCTCGCCGCGGGAAAGGGTGGCCGGAATGCCGGCCGCAGGTTGCGGCCAGGACACACAGGATCGCGACCATCGGCAGGTCAAAACTCCCACCGTTGGACGTCCGCATCGCGGGGTCCCCTCCGGATGTCGCCTGTGTTTTTTTTACTCGGCCTGCGCTCTCATTCTGCCGGAGCATTGTTAAGAGTATATCCGGGCTCTGTGAACGGAGCTTCAATGCTTCGTGAACGGCTTCGAGCGCCGGCCCTGCCCGTATTTCGTACCATAAGAAGATGATATCGGTCCGCTTGCTCCCCGCGTCTTGTCTGGTGGTTTGGCTGGCATGTTCCCTGCCGCGCGCCGAGGCCCGGCCGCGGCCCATTCCGGTCAAGGTCGTGATCGTCACCATGTTCGAGATCGGCAACGACACCGGCGACCAGCCCGGCGAACTGCAGTATTGGGTGGAGCGCGACCATCTGGACCGTGTCTATCCACTGCCCGCCGGCTACCACGCGGTGCGCATGAACGATCATGGCGAGATGGCAGTGCTCACCGGACAGGGCACGGCGCACGCGGCGGCGACCATCATGGCGCTGGGCCTGGACCCGCGCTTCGACTTGAGCCACGCCTACTGGATTGTGGCCGGCATCGCCGGCGCCAGCCCCGACCGCGCCTCGCTCGGCTCGGCGGTGTGGACGCCGCAGGTGGTCGACGGCGACCTCGCCTACGAGATCGACGCCCGCGAAATCCCGCCCGACTGGCCAACCGGCTACGTACCGTTGCGCCGCAAGCGTCCCTTCGAGCCGCCGCTGGAGCCGCTCGATGGCCAGGTTTACACGCTCAATCCGGAGCTCTGCCGCTGGGCCTTCGCGCTGACGGAGAAGACGCCCCTGGCCGACTCGGAGCATCTGAAGGAGATACGCAGCCATTTCGATGGCGATGCGGCTGGTCGCGCGCCGTTCGTGGCCATGGGCGACGAGCTCTCCTCGTCCACTTACTGGCACGGCGCGCTCTTCGACGCCTGGGCGCGCGACTGGGTGGACTACTTCACGGCGGGCAAGGGCATGTTCTTCACCACAGCGATGGAGGACTCGGGGACGCTGCAGTCGCTTGCGTTTCTCGCCAGGGCGGGCCGCGTGGACTGGAACCGCGTGATGCTCCTGCGCACGGTGAGCAACTACGACCGGCAGCCGCGCGGCATGACCGCGGCCGAGAGTCTGGCGGCGCAGCGCGTGAGCCAGTTCGGCGCCTACCTGCCCTCGCTCGAAGCCGCGTACACGGTGGGCCACGCGGTGGCCGGCGAACTGCTGGCGCATTGGGAGAAGTACGCCGCCGCGCCGCCGGCCGCGACCCGCTGAGCTGCATTGGCCGCAGTTGGCGCGAGTGCACGCTGAACCACGCGAAGGATCTGTCGCGGAGTCCTTGAGTGCCACCCCTTGGCGAACCTGCCCCTGACAGTAGAGAATTCTCCCGATCCGCAATCTCTGTAATCGATCGCATTCCGGCGGCCAACACTCCGCGCAGCCGGCCTGCGAGAGAAGGAAAGACTCAATGCATTCCGTTTGGTTTGGCGAGTTCATGGGCACCGCGGTGCTGCTGGTTCTGGGCCTCGGCGTCTGCGCCGGCGTTAATCTGCGCAAGTCCTACGCGGCCGATGCCGGCTGGATGGTGATCACCACCGGATGGGCGATGGCCGTGCTCTGCGGCGTGCTCACGGCGCAGGCCTTCGGCAGCGCCGGCGCGCACCTCAACCCGGCCATCAGCATCGCCGTGGCCGTCATCAACCGCGACTTCAGCCAGCTTCCGCTTTACTGGTCGGCGCAGATGCTGGGCGCCATGACAGGCGCCGCGCTGGTGGCGCTCCAATACGGCCCGCACTGGAGCCTGACCTCGGACCCGGCAGCCAAGCTGGGTGTCTTCGCCACCAATGCCGCCGTGCGCAGCCCCTTCTTCAACCTCTTCAGCGAGGCGCTGGGCACTGCGGTGCTGGTCGTCGTGGCCAACGCCATCGGCTCGCACGGCGTCGCGGCCACGGGGCCCGCGCCGGCTCTGGCGCCGTGGCTGGTGGGCAGCGTGGTCTGGGGCATCGGCCTCTCGCTGGGCGGAGTCACCGGCTACGCCATCAACCCGGCGCGCGACCTTGGGCCGCGCATCATGCACGCGCTGCTGCCGCTGCCGGGCAAGGGGGGCTCCAACTGGGGATATGCGTACGTGCCCGTCGTCGGGCCGCTGGTGGGCGGCGCGCTGGCCGGGCTGCTGGTCCGCTGGGCGCACCTGTAGAGCATGGCGCAGCAGATTCTCAAACTCGATCCGCGCGATAACGCAGCCGTGGCGCTTGTGCCGATGGCCGCGGGAACGGCGGTCGAGTGCGCGGGCGCTGCCCTCCGCGCCGTCGAAGCCGTCCCCGCCAAGCACAAGATCGCGCTCACCGCGCTCGCTCCGGGCGACGCGGTCTACCTCTACGGAATGGTGGTGGGCGAGGCGGTCGAGGCGATTCCGCGCGGCGGGCTGCTCTCGACGCGCAACGTGCGCCACCGCGCCGCGCCTTACTCGGCCGTGCGGCAGTCGGCCGTCTGCAAGCCGCCGGATGCGAGCGCGTGGCGGGCGCGCGCCTTCGCGGGCTATCAC
>JBAVMZ010000175.1:0-2632 GCA_049690595.1 Occallatibacter sp.
CGCGCCGCCCACGCCGAGTACCTGGCCGCGCTGGCCAACGACCTGAACACCGCCGAGGCCCGCGCCCCCATCTTCGACCTGGTCCGCGCCGCCAACACGGCCCTCGACCAGGGCCAGCTCCTCGCCAGCGACCGCGACGCCATCCTGGCCACGCTCGCCGCCTTCGATCAGGTCTTCGATGTCCTCATCGACCGCGACGCCGAGGCCACCCGCCAGGCGCTGGCCTGGGCTGAAGCCGCCGGCCGCATGGAGCAGGTCGCCCCCGAGCTGCTCGCCCGCCAGGGCCTCGCCGACGAGGCCATCGACGCCCTCGTCGCCGAGCGCACCCTGGCCAAAAGACAGCGCAACTTCGCCCGCGCCGACCAGATCCGCAACGAACTCTCCGAAAAGGGCGTCGTCCTCGAGGACTCCAAAGACGGCGTCCGCTGGAAACGGAAGTAGCGCCGCGGCTTGCTACGCGGGAGCCGCGCGAGGTTGAACTCGACAATAAAAAAGGATCTCCGGCTTCGTACAATGGAACCCGGCAGTTCGGGGATGAAGGAAATGCGCTGGATCGGATTGGTTTTCTGGCTGGGATTGTGCTTCACGGTGGCGGGGGTCAGCGGCTCGTGGACGGCCGCCGAAGTTCCGGGCTGGTACGCAACGCTTCGCAGGCCCTCGATCGCGCCGCCCAGCTGGGTCTTTGCCCCGGCCTGGACCTTGCTGTACGCGCTCATGGCCATCGCCGTCTGGCTGGTCTCGCTGGAGGCGCCTTCGCCTCTGCGCACCTGGGGCCTGGCGCTTTTCCTGGTTCAACTGGCGTTGAACTTCGCCTGGACGCTGATCTTCTTCCGCTGGCATCTGATCGGCGGCGCGCTGGCGGAGCTTCTGCTGCTTTGGCTCTCCATCGGCGCCACCACGCTGCTCTTTGCCCGCATCGCGCCCGTGGCCGCTTTTCTGATCGCGCCCTACTGGGCGTGGGTTACCTTCGCCGCGTTGCTGAACTGGGCCTACTGGAGGCTGAACTAGAGTCTTGACCGGTGTGTCAGGGGCAGTCTCTGCGCTGCCCTTCACAAAAGCGTACCCGGAGCAGCCCGGCGGGAGAATCCTGAATCGGAAAGCACGAAGGGCTGGGATCGCTCCCAGCCCTTCGTGTCTGCTAGATTCTGCCGGAATCCGGCCTGTTGGGTTTAAAGCGGCTGCACGTCGGCAGCCTGCCAGCCCTTGGGCCCCTTCACCACGTTGAACTGCACGGCCTGGCCTTCCTGCAGGCTCTTGAATCCGCTCGAGTTGATCGCGGAATAGTGCACGAAGACGTCTTCGCCGTTCTGACGCGAGATGAAGCCGAAGCCCTTCGCGTCATTAAACCACTTCACAGTGCCTTGTTCCATTGTGTCCGTAATCCCTGGAATTGAATTGCGCTGGATGAATCGGAGCGACCACTGGCAGAATCTTGCTTGGTTGGGCGAGTTGCTGCTCACGCCCGGTTCGGTTCTAACGCTGGCGATAGTGTACCATCCCCCACTCGAATTAGGCGCACAAATCACCCGATTGAGGCGGATTCCGTCCCGGAGAAATCTGCAACTTACTCCATAGGAATGGCTTAGCGCGGATGACCTGTGCTGTGATAGGGTGGTCTCCTGCCATGCCCTCCGACCCCGTACCCGGCCTGCTCGACCAGGCGACGCGCCTGCTCGAGGAGCAGTTTCGCTCGCTGCCTCCCGCGGAACCCGCTCCCCTCGGCCCAGCCTCCATTGAAATCCTGGCCGAGACCGCCCGCCGCCTGGGCGACAACTACCCGTACTTCCATCCCCTCTACGCCGGCCAGATGCTCAAGCCGCCACACCCGCTGGCCCGCGCCGCCTACGCCCTGGCCATGAGCATCAACCCCAACAACCACGCCCGCGACGGCGGCCGCGCCAGCTCCGAGATGGAGATCGAGGCCGTCAGCCAGATCGCGGCCATGTTTGGCTGGAGCGAGCACCTGGGCCACCTCACCTCTTCGGGCACCCTGGCCAACCTGGAAGCCCTCTGGATCGCCGGCCGCAGCGCGCCGGGCAAGCGCATTCTGGCCTCCGAGCAGGCCCATTACACCCACAACCGCATCTCCGCGGTCCTTCAGCTCGCCTGCGACGAGGTGCCCGCCGACGGCCGCGGCCGCATGCGCCTGGATGCCCTTGAAGACCAGCTCCGCCGCGGCGACGTGGGCACGGTCGTCGTCACTCTGGGCACCACCGCCATCGGCGCGGTCGACCCGCTCGACGAGATCCTGGCCCTGCGCGGCCGTTACGGCTTCCGCGTCCATGTCGACGCGGCCTACGGCGGCTACTTCCGCCTGATTGCCGACGCGCTCGACGAGCCCGCCCGCCGGGCCTACCTGGCCACGCGCGAGGCCGACTCCCTCGTCATCGATCCCCACAAGCACGGGCTCCAGCCCTACGGCTGTGGCTGCGTCCTCTTCCGCGACCCAGCCGTCGGCCGCTTCTACAAGCACGATTCGCCTTACACCTACTTCACTTCTAAGGAGCTGCACCTGGGCGAGATCAGTCTGGAGTGCTCGCGCGCCGGCGCAGCGGCAGTGGCGCTCTGGGCCACGCAGCGGCTGCTGCCCCTGGTTCCCGGCGGCGGGTTTGCCCAGGGCCTGGCCCAGGGT
>JBAVMZ010000176.1:0-6788 GCA_049690595.1 Occallatibacter sp.
CGGCCAGGTTGGCCCGCACCCGCTCGCGAATCTGGCGCTGCACCTCGCCGGCCACGGCGAGCCATGCGGGCAGCGCCGCCTGCACTGGAGCGTTCATGGAGAGGAAGGTGTCGGCAATCACCTCCAGCCGGGGCACGGCTTCCCGCGCCGCGCCCGCCGCCACAATCCAAGCCGCCTTCATCTGCGGCAGCGCGGCAATCTTGCTCAGCCCGCTGACCACGAAGACGGCCGCGCCTTCGAGCCCCACGGCAAAGCTCTCCGCCCCGTCAGCCCAGGCGTAATCGAGGAAGACCTCGTCGACGATCAGCGCGAGGTCGCGCTCGCGGCAGAGGCGCGCCAGCTCTTCCCGCTCCCACGGCTTGGTGAAATGCCCGGTCGGGTTGTTGGGATGGACCAGCACGATGGCCCGGGTCCGCTCCGTCACCGCGCGGCGCAGCCCCTCGGGCTCGATCTGCCAGCCGTGGTCGTAGACCAGCGGCGCGGCGGTTAGCCGTACGTCGTCGAGCGCGGCCAGGAAGTCGAAGAGCGGATACGACGGCTGGCAGACAACGACCTCGTCACCGGGGTCGCAGAGCAGGCGGAAGAGGAAGCTGTAGGCCTCGCTGGTGCTGGTGGTGAGCGTGACTTGCTCCGGCGCGACCTGGACGCCATGGCCGGCGTAGTAGCCGCAGACCGCCTGGCGCGCCGGCAGAAGACCCAGCGGCTGCGGGTCGTAAACCAGCGCCTCGGGCCGGTCGAGCGCCTGGAGCAGCCCGGCCGGATAGGCAAAGCCGCAGCGGGTCGGGTTCGAGGCCGTCAGATCGGCCACGGGCAGCCGGGCCATGAGCCGCTCGCGGTGCGCCCGCGCCAGCTCGCTCTCTTCCGTGTTCCAGCCGGTTCTCTTGGAAAAGCGCATCGTCTCGCGAACCCCTCGGCGCCCCGCCGCCATCGTGCAGAATAGAAACAGGAGCCCCTCTTCACACTACACGGGCTCGCCGGGGGAAAGCTTGGCTCTGCGCGCGGTTGTCTTCGACTATGGAATGGTGCTCACCGATGGACAGAATGCTGAGGCCCACGCCGAGTTGATGCGGCTGACCGGCCTCGAACACGAGCAGTTCGAGGCGCTCTACTGGGTGCGCCGCCATGAATACGATCTGGGCCTGTTGACCGGCCTCGCCTTCTGGCACGACTTCCTCCTCCGCGCCGGCATCGCGGAGAATCCCGCCCTGGCCGAGGAGCTCAACGCCGTCGACGCCCGGATGTGGACCTCCGCGAACCCCGAGATGCTGGCCTGGCAACTCGCGCTCAAGGCGCGCGGGCTTAAGACCGCCATCCTCTCGAACATGGGCGACAACGTGCTGGCCCGGATGGAGCGGACCTTCGACTGGCTGTCCTGCTTCGACGTGCTGGTGTGGAGCTTCCAGCTCCGGTTGGCCAAGCCCGACCCGGCCATCTACCAATACACGCTGGAGCAGCTCGGCGTGGAAGCCGGCGAAACGCTCTTTCTCGACGACCGCGAGTCGAACGTCGAGGCCGCCCAGGCCCTCGGCATCCGGGCGCTGCAGTTCTCCACCGTGGACCGGCTGCGCCAGGAGATCCTTTCCACCGGCCTCGCTGCCGAGCTACCCCTGCCCTGAGCGGCTGTCAATCGAGCATCTCTCCTATCGGTCGAGAGTGAGCGTGGGCCGGGAGGCCCACGCTACAGCCGGCCAGGAGGCCGGCGCTACAAATCCTCGCCGGGTGCGTCCGCGTGCGGTCAAAAGACCTAGCGCAGCAGGTTCTTCAGGATGAAGAAGACGTTGGCGGGTCGCTCGGCCAGCCGCCGCATGAAGTACGGATACCACTCCCGGCCGAAGGGCACGTAGACGCGCACGTTGTATCCCTCGCGGACCAGGCTCTTCTGCAAGTCGCGGCGCACGCCGAAGAGCATCTGGAACTCGAAGCGGCTGGCGTCGATGCCGTGCTGCACGGCGTAGCTCTTTGCCTCCTCGATCATCTTCTCGTCGTGCGTGGCCAGGCCGTGGTACACCCCGCTCGAAAGCATCATGCAGCTCAGCCGGATGAAATTCCCGTCCACGTCTGCCTTGCGCGGGAAGGCCACCGAGGCTGGTTCCTTGTAGGCGCCCTTGCAGAGCCGCACGCGGATACCCTCCACATTCAACTGGTCGATATCTTCCTGGGAGCGGTAGAGATAGGCCTGGATGACGATGCCGATGGCGTTCTCAAGGCCGGGCCGCGCGTGGATGCGCCGGACAATGTCGAGGGTCACCTGGGTCAGCGACGAGTCTTCCATATCGATGCGGACAAACGCGCCCACGCGCGCCGCGTGCTCGGCCAGGCTGAGGGCAATCCGCTCGGCCAGCGACGGGTCCAGTTCCAGGCCCATCTGGGTCAGCTTCACGCTGATGTGGGCCTTCAGCCCGCGCTCGGCGATCAGGTCCAGCACCTTGTGGTAGACCTCGGCGGCGCGGTGCGCCTCTTCGGCGGCGGTTACGCTTTCGCCCAGCGAATCGAGCGTCACCAGCATCCCCTGCCGGTTGACCGCCTCGGCCACGCGCAGCGCATCGTCAATCTCCATGCCGGCAATGAAACGGGAGCTCATCTTCACGCCAAGGCGCGAATGCTCGCCAAAACGGCGGAGGACCCGGTTGCGCGAAACCGCAATAAAGAAAGAACGCATCAACGACATTGTTTTCCCCTCGGAGCAGGAGCCAGCGGCGCCCCTGCCCAAAATCCAAACAAACAGTTTCGCACACGCGGGCGGTGTTGGGCTGCTTCGGGCAGCAGGGCGGAGATTTGGCGAAAGGCAGGCGTTGCGGAAGAGGCGGTGTTGAGGGGAAATGGGCGGGTTTTGGGGCGAAAAAGCGGCGTTTTGCGGGCAAAAACAGGCACTTTCATTGCCGGACGAGCTGATAGGAATAAACACTATACTGTTGATAACATTATAGATAGAATCACTCGCAATGCACACAAACTGTGTAACTGTGCGGGAGGGGGGGGGTGGGCCAAATCGACCCCGCGAAGCGGCCGTGCGCTGCCACGAAGCGATCCTCTCCATCCGGGGTCATCCTATCCATTGTGTGCCGAAGGGGGGCTATTCTGCGCAAGGCGGCGCGGAGGGGACGGGCGTTGGACGGCGGCCCGGAACCGCTGGTGCGGGCGGCGCGCACCACCACGTCCGCGCAGACGCCGGTCGAGCGGGGCACGTCGCCCATGGGATACGGAATCGCGGTCCACGCCGGGTCGTAGCCTTTGGTGACGCCCAGTTGCGCGCGGGCCGCCGCAGCCAGCCGCTCGCCGGCTGAGGGCGCGGCCCAGGCGAAGCGGCCGACCGCTGCCGTTACCGTCGCAAGTGCTAAGAAACTTCTGCGGCGCATTTGCCTCCCATTTCCGCCCTGGCGGGGCCAGGACGGAGCATGCGGGTTTCCGTAGGCCGGGCCACCAGCCGGCGTCCATCCCCGGTCCCCGAAGGCGAGGGGCCGGGGCCACCCTCAACTTGAAAAAAGCCTGAGACAGGGGCCACCGGCCCAAAGGCCCGGGCCTAAAGGCCCTGCATTTTCGGCTCGCTCTCAGGGGCCTGAAGGCCCCTGCTCCCTCCGCCTGAAGGCCCGTGCTCCCTCCGAGATTGCGATCTGCAACTGTACTACGAAGCCAGCCGCCTTGGTTTCCCACCCTTTTCGCAAAGAACGCGAAAAGGATGGGGCACGGAGAGTCCGCGGCTACTTGACTTCGAAGACCGCGCTGCCGTGGGCGGGCAGCGTGACCGAGAACTCCTTCGACTCCTTGCCGGTCGCGTCGGTCCACAGGTCGCGCGCGGTGTGCTTCTTGTCGTCCAGGCCCAGTTGCTTCCACGTCCCACGCAGGGTGGCCGGCTTCTCGTCGAGGTTGAAGAAGGCGAAGAACTCGGCGTAGTTGCGCGCGCCGGCTTCGTGGATGGAGCCGCGCCAGATGCGGGCATTCTCCCAGCCCGCGCCGAGGTCGACCGGGCGGCTGTAGGTTAGGTTCTGGTTCATGAAGAGGATGTTCTGGCTGGTCATCAACTGCCGCGTGAGCGGGTCGAGCCGGGTCAGGTTGGCGCCCATGATCAGCGGCGAGCGGGCGATGGCCCAGAGCGTGAACTCGGTCCTCTGTTCGTCGGCGGTCAGCCGCGACTGGCGCGGCTCACCCCAGCCGGGGTGCGGACCGAGCCAGCCCTCGGGGAGCATGTCGGCGTCCGGCCAGTTGCCGGCGCGCACATAGGGGAACCACTTGGCCAGCCGGTCGAACTCGTCGCGCACGCCGAAGGGGAACTCGCCCTCGCCCGGCTTGTGCGCGGCCGTCCAGAGATCCCAGTGGTCGTCGGTGATGCGCCACATCTGCGCCATCTCCGCCACCTCGCCGCCGTGCTCGACGGCCGTCGGCCCCGGCGAAAGGCTGAGCACGATCGGGCGCCCGCTCTTGCGGATGGCCGCGGCGATCTGGCGGATCTCGGTCGGCCGGTAGGGGTGGTCGCTGACGCAGTCGACCTTGAGGTAGTCCAGCCCCCAGCTCGCGTAGAGGCGCATCATCGAGTCGTAGTAGGCCTGGCCGGCCTCGTTGTCGGCCACGCCCCAGTTGCCCTGGTCCCACGGGCAGGGCGAGTTCATGTCCGCCGCATCGGAGGCGTGGAAGTTCGTGCCGGCGATGGGCAGGTTGGCGGCGACCACACCGCGGGGAATGCCGCGCACAATGTGGATGCCGAAGCGCAAGCCCTGCTTGTGGACCCAGTCGGCCAGCGGCTGGAAGCCGGCGCCGTTTGCCGCCGAGGGGAAACGGCTGGGGACGGGAACCAGGAGGCCGTTGCCGTTCCAGAGGTATTTCTCGGCCGCCACCGAGCCGCCGTTGGGGTTCTCCATATACCAGCCCTCGTCGATGACGGCATAGAGCCAGCCGAACTCCTTGATCCCGGCGAGGACTTTGACGTTGGCGCGGTAGTCGGCCTCGTCGATGGTCAGCCCGTAGGCGTCCCAGCTATTCCAGCCGATGGGCGGGGTGGGGGCCAGGGTTTGCGCGGGCAGGAGAGTGACGGCAAGCAGAGCGATGCAGGCAGCGAGAATCCAGTTGCGGAGGGCCATGGGGAAACGTATAGCACAGTCGCGGGGGGTGGGGCTGCGGCAGATGAGTGGTCAGTTGTCAGTTGTCAGTTGTCAGTTGCCAGTTGTCAGTTGTCAGTTGTCAGTTGTCAGTTGCCAGTTGCCAGTTGCCAGTTGTCAGTGGACGGTGGAGGGCTGAAAGCTACAACGTCAGGCAGTGCGTTCCATTCGTCTCGCACTCGAGCATTTCTTCGGCCAGCAGGTTCCAGCCGACGAATCCGGCGAATTTGCCGCCAGGGGACTGGGCCGGGGTGGGGGCCAAGCCGTCACCGGTTTCGGCGTCTTAGTCCTCGTGCATCGAGCCCCAGCGGGCGATGTCGCGCTGGAGGATGCCAGCCAGCGAGCCGGCCAGCCAATGCGCTTCCTCCTTGAATCCGTAGCGGCGGAGCGCCAGCCAGTCGAGCATATTGGCGTTGATCCAGATCGGGCCCTGCCAGTTCGAGAAGGGGTCGATGATCGCCTGGTTGTTGTACTTCGGGTCGCTCTTTGCCAGCGAGCGGAAGCCGAAGGGGGAGCGCATCTCGGCCGGGTTCAGCAGATGCTCGCGGATCGACCGCCGGCCTTCGCTCTCTGGCAGCAGCCCGAAGGCCAGCGGCACGAAGCTCGACCAGCTCTGGACGCGGACCCAGGCGCCGGTATCACGCCGCCGGTTGAGGAAGAGGCCGTCGGCAGGCGACCAGAGCCTGGCGAGCAGGGCGCGGCGGGTGGCGGCGGCCTGGCGGCGGTAACTGCGCGCCTCGGCGTTGAGGCCCAGCCGGCGGGCCAGCTCCGCCATCGCCTCCAGCTCGCGCAGGGCCCAGGTGGTCGCGTCCACGGCGAGAATCGCCTCGGGGTCCTTTGGGTCGTTGCTTAGCGCGGCGTTGTTGTCGGCGCCGGACTGCATGGCGTTCGACCAGAACCAGAGCCCCCAGCGCGGGTCGAACTGCGTGCGGCGGCGGTAGTCGGCCACGCGGACCATCGCCGGCCAGGCGGGCCGCACCCACTCCGCCGAGCCCAAAGCGTTCGACGCCGCCAGCGCCCCCTGCGCCAGAAAGGGCTTCATGGCGAATTTGCCGAAGAGCGGCCGCGGACCCTTGGGCGTGATGCAGCCGGCCACGTAGCCGTCCTCGCCAGCCGAGGCGGCAAAGGAGAGCACCCAGTCGCGCAGCAGGATGGCCTGCGCGGGGTCGCGCGAAGCCCAGTGCAGCCCGATGAAGAAGCCGTCCCAGTCCCACATCTGGTTGTAGTAGCCGGCGGGGATCAGGTAGGGGTGGGGAATGTAGCCCTCGGCCGGCCGGATGGTCTGGGGAGCGAGGCGCGCGAAGTCGGCATCGAGGCCGGCAAGCAGAGCGGCGTCGGCGGTCTGCGCGCGCAGGGCGGAGGCGAGAAAGGCAAGAACGAAGGCAAGCAAAAAGCGGCGAAGTGGGTGCACGGTGGAGATGATAGCGCCCGTGCCGGCCTGGGAACCGGAACCAGGATGAAAAAGTTGCAGCGTCTGCAACGTTTTGACCAGTTTCGAAACATCTCAAGTGCGCTAACCTCAGGATGCGGAGTGTTGTCGAAGAGAGAGAACCCCGGCCTCGCCGCCGCTCATCCAACCGTTCAGAACCAGGCTGGGGTAGGAAATCAGGTCAGCCGCCAAGTTGCAGCCGATACGCCAATTCGCGAAGAGCCGTCCGACGGCGCGCCCGCCTGCCGGGCCGGCGCAGAGAGCTGCGG
>JBAVMZ010000177.1:0-1847 GCA_049690595.1 Occallatibacter sp.
CGGCTGGTGCGCTACGACTGGCTGCGGGCGCTCTTCGTTGAGGCGCAGAAGAAGGACGAGCCGGAGGCGAAGACCCCGGCCAAAGACCAGCCGAAGGCCCAGAAGCCGGACGGCGCCCAGGAAGACGAAGAGGAATTCGAACCCGCGCCCGCCGCAGGAAAGAACCGGCTGAAGGACACGCCCCCGCCCCGGCCGACCACTAAAGAGCTTCTGGATGCGGCACAAACACGGCTGGCTCTGGACCTTGCCCAGGCTGGCGCGGGGCCCCAGCCGGCCGCCGCGCACCCCGATGTGCGCGCCACCATGCAGAAGGTGCTCTCCGGCCGCGAGTTCCGCAATCTGGACGAGAAGCCGGCCAGTGAGACGCTTCTCGAAAAGTTCGGCGCCTGGATCAACCGCGTCTTCGAGGCCCTCAACCGGTTCCAGAGCAAGTCGGAGTGGCTGGGCCGGCTGCTGGTGTGGGGCTTTATCGTGGCTGTCTGCGTGGGCCTGATCTGGGCGCTGCTGCAGTTCGAGCGCCGGTGGAGGGCGCGACTGGTTCCCGACGTGGTTCCCGCGCCGGGTTCCGCCTCCGCGCGCGACTGGCAACTTTGGCTGGCCGACGCCCGGGCCGCAGCCGAACGCGGAGCCTGGCGCGAGGCGATCCACTTCCTCTACTGGGCCGCGATTTCGCGCCTGGAATCGAAGCGTCTCTGGCCCGCCGACCGAGCCCGCACCCCGCGCGAGTACCTGGCGCTGGTGGCCGAGACCGACCCGCGCCGCGCCAGGCTGGCCGCACTGACCCGGAGCTTCGAGCGCACCTGGTACGGCGGCCGACCGGCCACGGAGGCCGAATTCCGCTCCGTCGAGGAACTGGCGAGCGGGCTGATTGCCGGCCACGCGCCCGCGCCGGCGGCCGAAGGAGGGCGCGCATGAAGCTGCTCTCCTCGCTCGACCCCAAGGACCGCCGCCTGCTTGCCATCATGCTCGGCTTCGCCGCCGTACTGGCGGTGCTGGTGGGAGTTTTCACGCCGAACAACAACAACGACAACCCGCTTCCCTCCAGCTACCTGGCCGGCCGCCACGGCGCTCGCGCCACCTACGAGACGCTGCTCCGCTCCGGCTATCCCCTGGAGCGCTGGGAGCGTCCGCTGCGCGAGCTGGCGGCCGAGGCCGACGAGCACACGGTGGTGATCTTTGCCGATCCCTTCTCGCGGGAGCCGGCCGACGTCCGCGCCGTTCGCCAGATTCTGGAGCGCGGCGGGCGCGTGCTGGCCACGGGAACCTGGGGCGCCATGCTCCTGCCCGGCGAGACCACCGAGCCGCCGCGCGAGTTCACCTTCGCCGCCTGCCAGCTTGAGCCTGAGGGGCTCGACGCGCTCGCCTCGTCGGGCGAGGTGTGGATGACGCCGGAAGCAAGCTGGAAGCCGGGCAATCCCAACCACCGCGTGCAATACAGTTGCGCCGGCCATCCGGCGGTGGTGGAGTACGGCTGGGGCAAGGGCCACGTTGTGTGGTGGGCCGGCTCGACGCCGCTCGAAAACGCCTCGCTCAACCGCGCCGCCAACCTGGACCTGCTTTTGAACTCGCTGGGCGCCAAAGAGGGACACCGCTTTTATTGGGACGAGTCGCTTCACGGCGAGGTCCGCTCGGAGTGGAGCTACGCCACCGGCCCCTCGCTGCCGCTGCTGCGCTGGGGGCTGCTGGCGGCAGCGGTTCTGCTCATCTTCAGCTTCAGCCGCCGCTCGGGGCCCGTGCGCGACCTGCCCCCGCCGGTGCGCGCCACGCCCAGCGAGTTTCTTGAGGCGCTGGGCTCGATTTATGCCAAGGCCGGCGCCGCTTCGACCGCCGTCGCCGCGGCCTGGGAG
>JBAVMZ010000178.1:0-11452 GCA_049690595.1 Occallatibacter sp.
CGCGGTCACGCGCGAAACCCTCGAACAGGTGGAGCGCGCCGAGGAGAGCGTGCGCCGGCTCGGCTTCCGCGAGTTCCGCGTACGCCACCACGGCCAGTTGGGGCGCATCGAGATTGCCCGCGACGAACTGCCCCGCGCCCTCTCAATGGAGATGCTTGCCGAGCTTTCGGCGGCGCTCAAACTCGCGGGCTTCGAGTATGTCACGCTCGACTGCACAGGCTTCCGCTCCGGCTCGCTCAACGCGCTGCTGCCCGCCGAGGTGCTCGCCCGCCGCGGGCATAGCCACTGATTTACAATCACATCGCGATGCGGACTGCCTATCTGGAATGCTTTGCGGGCATCAGCGGCGACATGCTGCTGGGCGCCCTGGTCGATGCCGGCGTGCCTTTGAGCTGCCTCGAAGAAGCCGCGCACGCGCTCAACGTGGGCGCGCGCCTCGAAGCGCACAAGGCGATGCGCGGAGGTTTGGCCGCCACCAAGGTGGACGTCCTCACAGGCGATGGCGCGCAGGCGGAGCACGCACACGGCGATCGCGAGCACTCCGCCGAAGAGCTCGGCAGCGGCGCGCACCACAGCCACGCAGACCACAGCCACCCAGACCAGGAGCACGCGGCGCATCCTCATCGCCACTCGGGGCACGCCGGTCACGAAGACCCGCACACCCATGCGCCGCACCGCTCGCTTTCGACGATTCTCGAAATCATCCGCGCAGCGCCGCTGGCCGAACGCGTGAAACAGCGCGCGGCACGGACATTTCAGCTCCTCGGCGAGGCCGAAGCAGCCATCCACGCCATGCCGGTCGAGAAGGTGCATTTTCACGAGGTCGGCGCCGTCGACACCATCGTGGATATCGTCTGCGCCGCGGCCGGCGCGGAGTTCCTCAGGATCGACCGCTGGCTGTCGTCGCCGCTCAACGTGGGCAGCGGCACGGTGAAGTGCCAGCACGGCACGCTGCCGGTTCCCGCGCCGGCCACGCTGGCGCTGCTCGGCGATGCGCCGATTTACTCCGCTGGCCCGGCGATGGAGCGCGTCACGCCCACCGGCGCCGCCGTCCTGCGCATGCTCGATGTCGAGTACCGCTCCCTGCCCACCCTGCGCGTCGCCGCCAGCGGTTACGGCGCGGGCGGACGCGATACGCCGGGCGAACCCAACCTGCTGCGGCTGCTCGTCGGCGAAGAGAGTGTCGAGGAAAAGACTGAGTCGATCGCCATTCTCGAGACCGTCATCGACGATTCCACGCCGCAGTTGCTTGCCTACGTCAGCGAGCGGTTGCTTGCCGCCGGCGCGTGGGATGTCTATCGCGCGCAGGTGCAGATGAAGAAGGGCCGCGCGGGCGTGCAGTTGACCGTGCTCTGCCGCCCCGATCTCGTCCCCGTGCTGCGCGACCTCGTCTTCCGCGAGACCACCACGATCGGCTTGCGCTGGCGGCTCGAGAACAAGGTCGCTCTTGAGCGCGAGTTCGTGCGAGTGGAGACCCTGTGGGGCGCGGTGAGCATGAAGATTGCCCGCTTCGCATCCGGCGAAGTGGCCAACGCGGCGCCCGAGTACGAGGACTGCCGCAAGCTCGCCGCCGCGCACTCGGTGCCGCTGAAGCGCGTGATGGAAGCCGCGACGCGCGCATGGGCAGCCGGGCAGCCGATCGCCGAAAAGAAGGAGAAGCCCTGATGGATCGCCAGCGCCTCGAGTTGCTGCTCAACGAAGTGCGCGAAGGCCGCGTCGCCGTCGACGACGCGCTCGACCGGCTGCGCGACCTGCCCTTTGAAGACCTCGGCTTTGCCAAGCTCGACCATCACCGCGCGCTGCGCACCGGCATGCCCGAGGTGATCTTCTCCTCCGGCAAGACCGCCGATCACGTCGCCCGCATCTTTGCCCGCATGGCGCAGGCCGGCGGCAACGTGCTGGCCACGCGCGCCTCCGCAGAGGCCTTCGAGGCGGTGCGCGCCGCCGAACCTCGCGCCGAGTATCATGCGACAGCCCGCGCCATCACGCTCACCCAAACGCCGGCCCCGGCCGGCAAGGGCGTCATCGCCGTGGTCTGCGCCGGCACCAGCGATCTGCCCGTCGCCGAAGAAGCCGCCATCACCGCACGCATCATGGGCAACGAAGTGGAACTGATCGCCGACGTGGGCGTGGCCGGCATCCATCGCCTGCTGGCGCAGAAAAGCTCGCTGCAATCGGCGCGCGTGCTCATCGTCTGCGCCGGCATGGAGGGCGCGCTGCCCACCGTGGTCGGCGGCCTGGTCAACGCGCCGGTCCTCGCCGTTCCCACCAGCGTCGGTTACGGCGCTTCCTTCGGCGGCGTCGCCGCGCTGCTGGGCATGTTGAACACCTGCTCGCCCAACGTCTCCGTCGTCAACATCGACAACGGCTTCGGCGCCGCCTCGATCGCATCGCTCATCAATCACCTATAGAGCACGCGCCGATTGCGGTCTGGCTCAAGCAGATTCCGGCACAGATCGCGTTATTGCGGCGGCTGCACGATCAGATCTTCCGCCAATTTGAAATGAACAATCGACTCCGCGGGAATGTCGATATCGCGGTTACCCGTCAACCCCGCCGCGGCAGTGCCAGCGCCGCCACCCACCAGGCCACCGACCACCAGCCCCACACCGCCCGTGGCCAGGCCGCCAGCCAACATGCCTAATCCAGTACCTCCGCCAATCATTGCTGCCGAGCGCTTTCCCTTGCCCTTCTTGGTTCGCGAAAGGTCCCGCGTTGCCAGCGGATACCGCGTCCCGTTCATGGTGAGAGAAGTCAACCGCAACTCCAGCTCCGATCTGCCTTTGAAGTGTCCGCGCCGATGGGAGACATCCACGACGCCCCCAACCAGCGCGCCCTTGGGCACCAGGACGCTGTTGTCGGTGGCCAGAACCGGATCGACGATCTCGCCAGTGAATTGCTCTCCGGCGCGGCTGGTCTTTACGCTGATGCGCTGGTCGATCCGGATCGTCAGCGTTGTGCCCGCCGGGATGGTCGCATTGACCGGAGCCGGAGGCGGCTGCGGCACCGCGGAGACTTTTGGCTCGGATGGTGGTGGAATCGGCGCCCCAGCCGCTGGAGGTGTCGTGGTTGTCGCGATGGCCCCGGCCGCCTGTCCCTTTGCCGGTGGCTGCACAACCGTCGTGGTCGTGGTCCCGTTCTTGTCGACGGAGACCACCTGTTGCGCCTGCCCTGTCGCAGCCGCCTGTTTCTTGGCCTGATCCAGTGCCTGATCCTGCTTGGACTGGCATCCCGATAGGATGCCCGCTGCCAGCACCAGGACGAACATCGATAGCCGTCCGGTGCGAGCCAGTAAGCCTGAATTGAACATCGTTGACCTCTTTTGCTGTGTTTTTATGCCAACACAGACTCGGCACAAGTTTGCACCGGTCAGCCAGATCATTCTGTATCAATTTGCACGGCGCAGGATTCCCATTCCTCCGCCGGACCGCCCGGGAGGGAAGGCTTGGGCCCGCTGCGCCAACCTGTCGGCAGTCTCATGCGGGCGGATGGGGCGGGTGCATTGCTTCGCTCGTCAATTACATGTGAAACAGGGGAAGCCGTCGAGCCTGGATTGCGCGCGATTGCCAATTCCTCCAGATTGATTGCACGATCCTCTGATTCAAGCGGTTGCGTGACGCCTGTCACAGTCTGCCCTGCTAGCGCACGCCAATGATTTCTCATGCGCCGGTCGGGGCCGTTCGCCGTGCCGTGCGGCCTGCGCTGTTCGTTTTCTCAACCCAGCATGGATGAGCGGAGCAGGCTGATTGCTTCCCGGCCGGTCCGTCCGCCCGTCGCGGTCCTGGTTTGGTTCACCCGTTGTTGGCGGCTCGGAGACTCCGTTTTTCGTCCCGGGCAGCCCGGGCTGAAGCGTCTGCCGCAGGCAGGCGCAACGCAGAGAGGAGTTCCGTGGCCCACTCCAGATTGCCGCGTTTGCGCAGAATCTCGCAGATCTTCTTTCTGCTGGTATTCCTTTCGCTCCTGCGCTTTACCTCGCTGAGCTTTTTCCCCGGCGGCGCCACCGAGATCCGCCTCAGCGCGCCCGTTCGCCTCTTCTTCGAGTGGGACCCGCTGGTTGCCCTGGTCAACGCTCTCGCCGGGCACGCGCTCTATCGCGGCCTGGTCTGGAGCCTGGTCATCCTCATTCCCACGCTGTTTTTCGGCCGCTTCTTCTGCGGCTGGATCTGCCCCATGGGCACGCTGCAGCACTGGGTGGGCAGTTGGCCATCGGAGGCGAAGCGCGGCAAGCAGCGCATCGAGTCCAATCGCTACAAGCGCTGGCAGACCGGCAAGTACGTTCTGCTGCTCGCCGGCCTCGTTGCGGCCATCTGCGGGTCGGCGGCCATCGGCTGGCTCGACCCGTTCAGCCTGCTGGTCCGCTCCTTTGGCCTTTCGCTCTTGCCGGCCTTCAACGCCGCGGTGCGCGCGCTGCTCATCCCGCTCGAACACAGCCACATCGGCTGGATCAAGTCCACCGGCGAAGCGCTGCACGCGATCCTCCAGTTGCTGGTCCTGGATCTTCGCCAGCCGCACTATTACCAAGGCCTGATCCTGGGCATTCTGTTCTTGGCGATTCTCTTTGCCAGCCTGCGCGTCACGCGCTTCTGGTGCCGCGCGCTCTGCCCGCTGGGCGCGCTGCTCGGCGCGGTTTCGCGTTGGTCGATCCTGGGACTGCACAAGGACAACGGCACCTGTGACAAGTGCAGCCGGTGCCTGCTCAACTGCCAGGGCGGCGACGATCCCATCGGCGGCGTGCCCTGGCGCAAGTCCGAGTGCCTGATGTGCATGAACTGCGTCGGTGCCTGCCCGCACTCGAGCCTCGAGTTCCGCTTCTTCCGCAAGGAGAAGGAAGTCATCTCGCCGGACTTGGGCCGGCGCAAGACCCTCACCGGCCTGGCCGCCGGCGCCGTTGCGGTTCCGCTGATGCGCGCCAACACCGGCCTGGGCAAGAGCCGCCACGAGCGGTTGCTGCGCCCGCCCGGCTCGCTCGACGAGCCCGATTTCCTCTCCCGCTGCATCCGCTGCGGCGAGTGCATGAAGGTCTGCCCCAACACGGCGCTCCATCCCACGCTCGAAGAGGCCGGTCTCGAGGGCCTCTGGTCGCCCACGCTCGTGCCCCGCATCGGTTATTGCGAGCCCAGCTGCGTGCTCTGCTCCGAGGTTTGTCCCACCGGCGCCATCTGGCAGATTACGCCGAAGGAGAAGGGCTGGGTGGTCGGCGTCGGTCAGGCCGGCCAGCCCATCCGCCTGGGCACCGCCTTTTACGATCGCGGACGCTGCCTGCCCTGGGCGCTGGCCACCGAGTGCATTGTCTGCGAGGAGTGGTGCCCGGTCTCGCCCAAGGCCATCTACCTCGAAGAAGCGCAGGTCATCGACTCCGCCGGCACCGTGAAGACGCTCAAGCAGCCGCGCATCGACCCCAGCCGCTGCGTCGGCTGCGGCGCCTGCGAGTACGCCTGCCCGTTACAGGAGCACCCGGCCGTCTACGTCACTTCGATCGGCGAGAGCCGTTCGCCCTCAGCACAGATTCTGCTCAACAGGAAGTAAAAGGAATGCGCACGATGAAATCACGAACCACCCTCCCAATGCTGGCCCTTGCGGCAATCGCCATCCTCGTCGCCCCCGCGGCTACCGGTTGTAAGAAGAGCCAGGCCGATCCGTTCCCCGCCTCCGGCGCGGCCAGCGGCTGGCAGAAGACCAGCGAGACCCGCACCTTCGCCGCCAAGGACTTGTGGCAGTACATCGACGGCGACGCCGAGCAGTATCTTGCCGCCGGCGTCGTTACCACCTCCACCTCCGACTACAAGTACAACAACCAGCTCGAAGCCGTCGTCGACATACACACCATGAAGGACGCGGCCGGCGCGCACAAGGTTCTCACCACGGGCCAGACCAGCGATGCCCGTGCGGTTCAGCTTGGCGACGAGTGCCTTGCGTACGCGCAGAGCATCGGCTTCCGCAAGGACGCGACGCTGGTGCGCATTGTGGCCTACCAGGGCGGCGCCGATACGCCGCGTGCGCTCGAAAGCCTGGCCCGGGCGATTACCGGCAAGCTCTGAGAAACCGCCGCGCAAGCGGCCCCAACCGAAGCGAGGATGAGTATGGAAAGCCGCCGCGAATTCCTGAAGACCGCCGCCACCGGAGCCCTGCTGCTGGGCTCGCAATCCGCGCTTGGCCTGGCCGCCGAAACGCATGCCGCAAACAAGTCGCGCGTAGTGGTGGCGCGCGACCCGAAGGTGTACTCGAGCCCGGGCCAACTGGACGAGAAGAAGGTGCAGGAACTGCTGGACAAGGCCGTTGCCTCGTGGACCGGGCGCGAAAAGCCGGTGGATGGATGGAAGCGCATCCTGGGCAACGACCTGGGGCCTGACAAGGTGATCGGTCTGAAGGTGAACGGACTCGGAGGCAAGGGCATCGCCACTCATGCCGTGCTCACCAGGGCTATCTGCGAGCGCTTGCAGCAGGTCGGCATCAAGCCCGGCAACATCGTCATCTGGGAGCAGCGCACCCGTTTCCTTGACGCATGCGGCTTCCAGCACACCGACAATCCCGGCCAGATCCGCACCCTCAGCTCCGAGATCCACGGATACGAACCGAACCCCGTGTCCTACGGCAGCGTGAAGGTCAACCTGGCCAAGGCCCTTACCCGGTGCGATATGGTCATCGGCCTTCCCATCCTCAAGGATCACGAGCTGTCCGGCGTCACCTTCGCCATGAAGAATATGTACGGCGTCGTCCAGAAGCCGTACGAGCTCCATGCTGCCGGCTGCAACCCCGCTGTGGCCGACCTGAACTGCATCCCCGAGATCCGCAAGAAGGTCCGCTTCACCATCGGCGACGCGCTCTCGTCGGTTTACGACGGCGGCCCCAGCTTCCATCCCGAGCGGCTGTGGTACCCGAGCGCGCTGATTGTCGGCGAGGACCGCGTGGCCATCGACCACACTGCGTGGCAGATGATCGAGCGCAAGCGCGCCGAGGTGGGCATGGGCACGCTCGAAGCCGCCGGCCGCCCGCCGCGCTACATCGCCGTCGCCGCCGATGCAACGCACACGCTCGGCACAAACGACCCCGGCCGCATACACCTGATGGAAGTCTAGCCAAAGCAAGACGCTGGGCGCCCCACCCTCGGCGTGTTCTTGCTTTTGCGCCTGGGGTGGGAAGGCACGAACCCAGCGAATCGAACCACCTCCCGGAGGCAGCCATGACCGGAGAACTTCACCCAGGACCGGAAACCACACCGCGGCAACCCTCCGGCCTCACCCGCCGCGAAGCCATGCTGCAACTGCTGCGCCTGGGCGGCGCGGGCGCAGCGGCCGCCGGCGCGGGCCTCTGGCTCAGCCACCACAGCTTCCGGCCCATCCCCGCGCGGCCTGAGCAGGCGCGGCGCGACCATCGTGCCTCCGCCGATCCGCAGTTCCCGCAGATGTCCGTGGCGCAGGGCGGCGAGCCGGCCGCTCTGGCCGCGCGCGCCCTCGACGATATGGGCGGCATGAAACGCTTCGTCTCGCGCCAGGATGTGGTCGTCATCAAGCCCAACATCGCCTGGGACCGCACCCCCGAGCAGGCCGCCAACACCAACCCCGACCTCGTCGCCGAGATCGTCCGCCAGTGCTGGCAGGCAGGCGCCAAACGCGTCATCGTCACCGATGTCAGTTGCAACGAGCCGCGCCGCTGCTTCCATCGCTCCGGCATTGAGGCCGCCGCGCGCGCCGCCGGCGCTGAGGTCGTTCTGCCCGATCCCGAGCTCTTCCGCGAGGTCGATCTCGGCGGCGTAGTGCTCAAGACCTGGCCCGTCTTCGCGCCCTTCCTCGACGCCGACAAGGTCATCAACCTGCCCATCGCCAAGCATCACTCGCTGGTCGGCGTCACCCTGGGCATGAAGAACTGGTACGGCATCCTCGGCGGCCAGCGCAACCGCCTGCACCAGTCGATCCACCAGTCGCTCGTCGACCTGGCCAACTTCATGCTGCCCACGCTGACTGTTCTCGACGGCTACCGGATTCTGCTGCGCAACGGACCCACCGGCGGCAGCCTGGAAGATGTGGCCACAAAGAAGACCGTCATCGCCTCCACCGATCCGGTCGCTCTCGACGCCTGGGTCGCCAAGTCCTGGTGGAACCTCGACCCCGCGCACCTGCCGTATCTCGCCATGGCCGCCGCCCGCAACCTGGGCACAGTCGACTACGACAAGCTCAACGTCAAGGTGAGCCAGCTGAGTTAGGCCTCAAAGGTAGTGTCTCGGACACCCGAACCAGGGATGAACTGTCATCCTGAGCGTAGTTTGGCGCGCTTCTTGCGCCAAACGGAGTCGAAGGATCTGCGGTTGTTCCTAGCCCGCATTTTTCACAGCGTCTGGACCTATGAGCGGCAATCGATTGTAGCGCCGGCCTCCCGGCCGGCTGTAGCGTGGGTCTCCTGACCCACGCTTTCGGACCCCGAGTAGGCACAAACGCCCTGAAACACGAACGATTCCCCAACCTGTGCGAAATCCAGGCTAGCCTTTGAAAAAAGGACGGTAGGCTACTGTCGCAAACCCGCCGGCACAAATCCATCGGCAAATTCCACATCGCTACCGGAATCGCCAGTAACTTATCCCCAAACCCGCGCCATCTTGAGACGAAAACCGGCGACGGGGTCCGTGCCTTCGACAACCTCCGGGCGGCTGAGAACCACGGGGGCGTGGCCCTGCTCGTAGATGGCGACCGTGCCGCCGAAGGGATCGATCCGCCAGGCGAGCCGCACGCCGTTGGCGATCCACTGCTCCATCTTGGCGTCCAACTCCGGCAGCGAATCCGAGGGCGAGAGAATCTCGACGAGGAAGTCGGGGGCGAAGGGCAGAAACCGCTCCCGCGCGCCCTTGGTCAACGTCGCGAGGCGGCCAGACTCAACCCAGCCCGCATCGGGCGAGAGCGTGGAGCCATCGGGCAGATTGAAGCCCGCGTTCGAACTCACGGCGACGCCGCGTCCGTCCGCCTCGGCCCAGGCAAAAAGCTCATGCACCACGTAGGCTTCGCGACGGTTGTTCTCAAATCCGCTTGGAGTCATCACCAGAATCTCTCCCGATGCCAGTCGCTCCACCTTGCAGGGTTTGTTGGCCTCGGAAAAGGCCATCAACTCATCGTCCGACAAGGGCTCGGGGGGACGTAGCCGCGCGGGCAAAGCAACATTGCGAAGAAGTCCCTGCATGGTCTTGTCCTCCTCTCGGGATGGAGCATTTGCCCCGAAGTGGCGGCCTACGAACAGTGTAGACCGTCTCTTGTGCGGAGGCCAGGGATCAGGCGCCCCTTTCATGCACTGGCTCGGCGGGGAAAGAACCGGGGCAAGAGCGGGCAACCAAGCGCTGGGTTGCGGTCCTCCGCCCTGGAGCCGTCCGGGCCCTAATGTCCTGCCCCCGCCGCCGCCCGCCGCGTCGCCTCCATCGTCCTCACCATCGAGTCGCGGGGAAACTTTTCGAGCGCCTCGCGCAGCCAGCCGAAGGCGAACGGAATCCCGCGCGAGAGCGAGATCGAGCGGCACTCGGCATAGACCCCGCCGTCGCCCTCCTCGAAGCGCCAGTAGGAATTGAGCCGCCAGAGAAAGCCGTTGTCTTCGCCGTCCTGGCGGATGCCCGTCGAGCGCGAGACAACGTCCATCTTGCCGGGCCCGGGCGTTGCATAGCTCACGTCGTACTCCGAGTTGTAGTGCAGCGTGAGGAACTGCTTGTTCTCAAGGCGCAGAAAGATGTGGAAGCGGTCGCCCTCGCGCGCCACGAGTCGCGAGTCGCTCACATCCGGCATGTAAGTCCGCTTGTAGCCCGCGTAGTCCTGGAGAATGGTGCGGACGCCGGCGATGCTGGCGCCGGGGAAGAACGCCACGGCCAGCCAGTCGTGAATTGCGCCGTCAGGAACCTGCACGTCGCGGTTGCGCAGCTCGACCACGAAGGTCTGCCCCTGCCGCGCCGCTGCCCGCGCATCGCCATGCGCATCGGCGTAGAGGAATGCGCCGCCGTGCATCCGCGCTTCGGCTGCGGAGGCGTACTCGTCGAAGGCGCGGTTGGTCTCCGGCTTCGGCTCCAGGCTCCACAACGGAGCCGCCCACAGCAGCACTGCAACGATCAGCAGGTTGCGCATCCCTCATTCTCTCTCTTCGCCCGCGGCCCGCGTCAATGCGAGCGGGCCGTCCGGCTCACTCGAATAGACGCACCGCTGAGCCGAAGGGCGCGTCCTTTCGGACGAACCCTCGCGACGCGCGCTAGAATCTGGGTTGGAGCAATACCATGGCCCACTCCCGCCGCAGTTTCCTCAAAACCAGCGCAGCCCTTGCCGCTGCCACTGCGTTCTCGCCCCACCGCTCGCTCGCCGCCGCCCGGCCCGCGCCGCTGGCGCAATTCGGCTACGCGGACGTCGCGCTCACGGAAGGCCCGCTGCGCCAGCAGTTCGACTCGAACCACGCCTTCTACTCCGGTCTCGACGAGGACGCGTTGCTCAAGCCCTTCCGCGAGCGCTCCGGCCTTCCCGCGCCCGGCGGCAAGATGGGCGGATGGTATAGTTGGGCGCCGCTCGAAGATCTCGATAAGCCCGGCGACAACGGCTTCGCCCCCTGCCACAGCTTCGGCCAGTACCTATCCGGCCTGGCGCGCGACTGCGCCGCCACAAGCAATTCGGCCACGCAGCAGAAGGTGCATCGCCTGGTGCAAGGCCTCGGGCAGGCCATCTCAGAGCACTTTTGGGAGGGCAACCGCTTTCCGGCTTACACCTACGACAAGCTCTCGATCGGCCTGACCGACGCGTACCTGTTGGCGCAGGCCCCGGACGCACTCAAGATACTGGACAAGGTGCTCGATACGGTCTCATCGCATCTGCCCTCCGGCGGCATCTCGCGCGCCGCGCAATACGCCCGCCCGCACACCGACGACAGCTTCTGCTGGGACGAGCCCTACACCGTGCCGGAGAACGCCTTCCTCGCCTGGCAGCGCGGCGCGGGCCGGCGCTACATGGAGCAGGCCATTCGCTTTCTGGCCGACGACTGGTACTTCGACCCGCTGGCGCGCGGAGAGAACGTGTTGCCCGGCAAGCATGCCTACAGCCACGTCAACTGCCTGTCGAGCGCCATGCAGGCTTACCTGGTGCTGGGCAGCGAGAAGCACCTGCGCGCGGCTGAGAACGCCTTCGAGTTCCTGCGCACCACGCAGAGCTTCGCCACCGGCGGCTGGGGTCCGGACGAAACCTTCCGCGCGCCCGGCAGCGGCGAGGTCGGCGAGAGCCTCACCCGCACCCACTCCAGCTTCGAGACGCCCTGCGGCTCCTACGCCCACTTCAAGATTACCCGTTCCTTGCTGCGCGTCACACGCGACAGCCGCTACGGCGACAGCATGGAGCGCGTGCTTTATAACACCATCCTCGGCGTCAAGCCGATCCAGAAGGATGGCCATGGCTTCTACTACTCCGACTACAACAACGACGGATCGAAGTTTTATCACCCGAACCAGTGGACC
>JBAVMZ010000179.1:0-4745 GCA_049690595.1 Occallatibacter sp.
GCGGGGCTAACCAACACTGCGCCTACGGCGCGGGGCGACTGGCTGCTGCAGGCGGCGACGGGGCCGGTCTTTCCGCGCATCGCCTTCCCCGCGAAGCCGAATCCGATCCAAAGGCATCCAATCCTGAAGAGGAGCAGAAATGACCGACGCCGCATCGTCTTTCTTGGCGCAACTGGCACCCTTCCGCATCGCGCCTGAGTTTGTCGGCCGCGTCTGGGGCTACCGCGATCTGCGTCCCTGGTACGCCCGGGTGGCCGCCAGCGAACCCATCGGCGAGGTCTGGCTGACCGGCGACCAGTGCCGCGCCCAGACCGGCCTCTGCGCTGGCCGCACGCTGGCCGAGATCTTCGCCCGGCACGGCGCGGCCATGCTCGGCGCCGGGGCGATGGACTCCGCCTCGCCGCTGCTGCTCAAGGTCATCTTCGCCAGAGAGAAGCTCAGCGTGCAGGTGCATCCGGACGATGCCATGGCGCGGAAGTATGGCCAGCCGCGCGGCAAGACCGAGTGCTGGTTTGCGCTGGCCGCCGAGCCCGGTGCCGAGGTGGCCTGCGGGCTGAAGCCAGGCGTTACGCTCGATGAGGTGAAGGCGGGCATCGCCGCGGGCACGCTCGAAGAGAGCCTGCTGATGCTGCCGGTCGATGCCGGCGAGATGATCTTTGTGGATGCGGGAACGGTGCACGCCATCTGGCCGGGGTCGATTCTGCTGGAGACGCAGCAGAACTGCGACCTGACTTACCGGATGTACGACTACGGGCGGGGGCGCGAGCTGCACATTGAGAAGTCTCTCGAAGCCGTGCGGCTGGTGACGCACGCCGGCAAGGTGGCTCCGCGCGCCGCGGCAGGGCGCACGATCCTGGTGGACGCCGAGTACTTCCGCGTCGAGCGGGTTGCGGTGGAGCGGGCGCTGGATTCCGAGCAGTTGCGCGATGCCGATGAGCCGCGGCCCGTGCTCAGTTACCTGTTCGCCGCGGCCGGCTCGGCGCGGATTGCGGGCGAGGCCTTTGAGGCGTTTGAGTTGCCGGCGCGCGGCATTGTGGCCGTGCCGGCGTCGTCGCCTGCGTTCGTCGTCGAGAATGCGGGCGGGCTGGAGCTGATCCGCATTGCTGCGGCGCGGCCGACTGCGTAGTGCCGGGGTGGCTAAGGTGGTTCCAGAATAGCTATACCCCGATAGCAGTGCTCTCAAGTCGACGCGACCAACAGGGAGCGGCGACCCGGCGCCAAGCTCAATAGGCCACACCGACTCTGGTTTCGCTCTAAGGGAAAGCCCCCGGTTTCTTATCGTGCGCTTGCGGCACGACTGAGCAGGCTCCGGAAGAACTCGGATCGAGCGGGTTTTGTAACAGGGCACGACTTCAGTCGTGCCGATCGAGCAAAAAGAATCAACTGGGCTTTAGGGAACCTCTCATTAAGTCGAGGTCTTGAAGGGTACGGGCTTCAGCCCGTACGTTAAGTCCAGCAGAATGAACCGGGCTTTAGCCCCCGAGGGAATGGGACGCGCGTTTTTCAGAGCTTCCTTAGCCCCCGCTGGATGCTTTTCGGCAATTTGGCCTGTTACCATAGGATGTTAGTCGGCAACCGGTCGCAAAGTCAGGATTCGGAGACTCTTCCATGCCGCAGATCACGCTTTTAGTTACATCGGGAGTTATCCGGCAGGTAGCGAACACAGGCGATCTGAACCAGCGCCAGATCGCGTTTCGCGACCCGTCGCCGGAACTGCGCGCCACACTCTCTTCCGCGGCGGGACACAATCGGATTCCCCTGCTTCTCTGCGGAGCCTTCGAGTTGCTGGTGGGAGATACCGGAGCGATTTGGGCAGGCCACCAGAAAGTCGGCCTGCAAGCGGAAGACTTCACCAGCTTTTACGACCTGCTGGCGCGCCGGCCCGGACACCCAGCCCGGTTCGAGTGCGAGGAGCAACCGCAGCTCTCCTTCTGACCTTATGCAGTTGAGGTAAATGAGAGAAAACCACAGATAGCGGGCGACCCGCCGGCAACCGGCGACTCGACCGGAGCGCCCCCCTCAGCCCTGGTCCCTCCACAGATACACGCCACCCAGGATGCCGTTCTCGTTCGACACAATCGAAACGTTGGCCGGCAGCTCGAAGTCGATCTTCTTCGTGTTGCCGCCGCCCAGGTAGAGGCGGTCCCAGTTGAAGATGTACTCGGTGTCGGCGATGACGGCCTTGAGAAACTTGTTCCAGTTCCTCTTGCCGAACTTGTCCAGGCCGCGCCGGCCGATGTAGTCCTCGTAGGTCATGCCCTTCTTGCGCCAGATGTGGTGGCCCAGCTCCAGGCCGGGGCAGAGGTGGCCGTTGGTGAACAGCGCCGCGCCCATGCCGGTGCCCAGGGTGAGCACCAACTCCACGCCCTCGCCCTTGATCGCGCCGTAGCCGGCCACGTCGGCGTCGTTGCCCACGCGCACCGGGCGCTGCCACAACTTATCGAGCTCGGCCTGGAGCGGGAAGCCCGCCCAGCTCGGGTGCAGGTTGAAGGCGCCCAGCGTGCAGCCGTGCTTGACCACGCCGGGGAAGCCCGCCGAGACGCGGTCGAAGGCCGGCAGCAGCTTCGCCAGCTCGGCCAGGCCCACCAGCACCGCTTCCGGCGTGGGAATGGCCGGTGTGGTCACGCGCTGGCGCTCGCTCACCGGCGTGCCCGAGGCGTCCAGCAGCATCGCCTTCAGCCCGGAGCCGCCAATGTCGATGGAGAGCGTGATGGGGCCGGCCGTCGCAGGCGGTGCGGCAGCCGAAACGGTGGAGGCGTCGGTCTTCTCAGCAGCGGTCTGGTGCGCTTTGGGAGTCATCAGCACGAATTGTAACCGGATTGGCCCGGCTTGCGACGGACAGCGCGAGAGATTATCCCCACAGCGGAAGAACGAGTTTGGTCAACAGCAGACCACTGACCAGAGCAATCAGAAAACTGACCAGGGAACCGAGGAGAAAGTAGTCGGCCAGGGCGCGTTCCTCCAGCTCCTTCGAGCGGATCAGCCCCTTGGCTGCGAAGAAGAACGCAAGCGCCTGCGGACTGCCCGCCATCCAGACGAGGATGACGACGATGCGCTCGACCTGGCCGATCATCTCTCCATGCCGCAATGCCGAGCCGGTTTTGCCCGTCCCCTGTGGCAGTCCGGCGGCCTTTTCCAGCACCCCACGGACAACCAGGCTTCCCCCGCGCGTGGCGAAGACGAGAATCGCCGCCGAAGTGCACAGCACGGTGAGCCGCACCTCGGATAAGCCGGGAACCGGGAGAATGGCCACCGCTTCCGGCAGGCTCAGAGAGATTCTCCAGGCCAGGAAGACCGTCAGCGCGTTGAGCGTGAGTTCGTATTCGGCCAGGTTGGCGACCCGAACCAGAGAGCGGCGCGTCAGGGCTGCCAGCAAGCCTGCGCCCAGCAGCAGTAGAGACAGCCAGAACGCCACGGCGGAAGACTTCAGGGCAAGGACCAGCACCGCGGCCGCAATCAGGCAGCGAATCGTCAACCCGCGCACCCAGCTTTCCCGCAGTAGAGCGGCAAGTGCCGGTCTCTCGGGCGCCTCGTCGCGTGTCGACAGTTGGCCGGCGCCATAGGTTGCCCATTGCCAGGCGAAGAGAAACTCGGCGAAGGCGAGTTGATTGGTCACGGCCTCTCCTCTCTTTCTCCCGTGCTGTTCGTACAGGCCAGGCGAATCGCCAGCCGTAGTGCATCCTCGCCTTCTTTGTAAGCCGCCCAGCCCGCCGCCTTGGCGTAGGCTGAGACCGCCTGTTTGCTGATCTCCAGCGCGATGGCGGCTTCACTCTGCATCGCGTCGCGGCGCAACTGCGCTGCCAGACGGCGCTGTTGCTGGCTCCAGCGGCTCCGGTGCGCGTGCAGCAGCCGAGCCAGGCCGTTCAGAATCCCGTCGTACGGCTCGCCGAAGCCCTGAAAAACCCCGCCCATCCGCTTCCGCCTCTTCGCCAGATCGATGGCCGCGCGCGCGCGATGGAATGCCGGACCGTCCACCAGGCCCGGCTGGTTCACGATCTCCGTCGAGATTCCTCCCAGCCCGAAACCAAGACGGACCTGGCATTGCGGAATCGCCTCATCCAGTTCCCAGGCCAGATCCGGCAGAATCCGGTGCGCTTGTTCCGGAGAAAGCAGGCCCTCGAACTGGTCCCCGAGCGCAATCGTGAATCCGGAACGGATGGAAACGGCATTGGCGGCGTTGAGCCGGTCCAGCAAGGTGCGCAATGCCCTTTGCACCGAATTGCGTTCCGCGGACGCGAGCAAACGCGATGCCACGAGATCGCCAATCACCGCCACGCTCTGCTGGGGCGGCGGATCGGCGGGAACGGCTTGGATTGGCTGGGGCATCTGCCGGGGCCTCGCTTTGCTGGACGGAGATATTCTGCACCGTTGACTTGTCCTGAGTCAATATAATTCGATTGACTCTATAGAAGTCAATAGCAATAGGATGACTCACGGGCAGGACCCAAACCGGATACACTTAGGCTTTCATCCCGTCATGCTCGCCTGCTGCGAAGTCGCCCTGCCCGTGCCGCTCGACCGTGTCTTTACCTATGCGGTGCGGCCGGACCAGGCGCCCCTCCGCGGCGCCCGCGTCATCGTCCCCTTCCGCAACGAGAAGCTGATCGGTGTGGTCACCGCTCTTGGCGTCGCCGCCCCCGCCGACTTCGAACTCAAGCCGCTCGAGGCCGTCCTCGACGACGAGCCCCTCCTCAGCGAGCCCCTGCTCAAGCTCGGCGAGTGGATGGCCCAGTACTACCTGGCCC
>JBAVMZ010000180.1:0-2653 GCA_049690595.1 Occallatibacter sp.
TGGTACCCGCCGGTGGCGGTGCTGGACTCGATCAGCCGGCTGATGCCCGCGGTGACGCACGCTGATCACCGGGGGCAGGCGGCGCTGGTGCGGCGGCTGCTGGCCGTCTACCAGCGCAGCGAGGATCTGGTGCGCATCGGAGCCTACAAGCCGGGCACGGACGCGGATCTGGACCGTGCGATTCGGGCTCGCGGGGCGCTCCGGGAGTTCATGACCCAGCCGGCCACGGAGCGGGTGACCCTGGCCCAGGCCGTGCATCGGTTGGCGGCGCTGGCCGCGGAGGTGTGAGCGATGGCGGTCTCTGCCGGTATCAGGCGGCTGCTGCGGGTGCGGAGTCTCGAAGAGGAACAAAGCCGGCAAGTGCTGGAGTCGGCGCTGGGCGAACTCGAGCGCATCGAGCACGCTCTGGCTGCCGCCTCACAGGCGGAGCGGGCTGGCCGCCTGCTGCTCAAGGGAAGCGTCGAGCAGGGCGACCTGACGGGGAGGCTGGCCGGGCTCCAGCAGGTGCTGGCCTGCGAGCGCCACTCCGCCTTTCTTGCGCCGCGCCGGGAGGAGGCCGCCGAGGATGTGGCCGACCTGCGCGAGGAATTCCTCTTCCGGCGGGTGGAGCGGCGGCAGGCCGAGACTCTGATCGAAGAGGGCGAGGCAGCCGAGGCGGCCGAGGCCGACCGGCGGTCGCAGCAGTCGACCGACGACTGGTACAGCGGACGGCTCCATCGCGGTTCGGTGGTCGAGGGGATGGGGCGCGCCCGGGCGGCCCGGGCTTATGCAGCCGAGGGCGTAACCCGCTCCTCGGCCCGTTCGGAGCAATCTTGAGGGTCCGCACACCGGGCCTCTTCGCTCATTCCCGGAAGCGGAAAGCCGCGTCCCGTTCCTGACAATGCTCTAACCCTTACCTGCTTTCTTTGGCACGCCTGCTGCACCTTCTCCGGTCATGAACGGAGCGGCAACAGGTGCGGCAGGTGCGGCTGGAGCGTCGGGACTGGGAAGTGCGGTGACTGGGCCGGCTACCGGAAGAGTCCCCCTCGGGGCTGGGGCGGGGGTGAAAGCGGCAGCCCTGTTCCGTCATGAATTGCAGGCGCCTCTGGGAGCTGCGGGGCAGAGGCAGGGGTCGACGAGCTTTCGCTCCGAGCTGCAACAGCTTGTGGGCCGGACCGGGGAGGCGGACCCAACCGAAGACGGGCAGCGAAGCCAAAGCCCAGGCCCCGCAGTGACGCCAGGAGCTGGCCGCGAGCCCGCCGAGGTTCTTGACGCCGCGGCAACTCAGCAACCTGGAGGCGCGGGCGCAGCCTTGGCTCGCCAACCGTTCGGGATGACCGAAGGCAAGACGCTCGCCGCGAGGACGATGCACGGCCCTCTGCGCCAGGAGGCATATGTCGAGGCGGCCCGCCCCGCGGCGGCCAAGAGCACGGACGAGACGGCGGAGGTGCGAACTGAGCACTCGCGAATGCCCGCGGCGCATCTGCCCGTCCTCGAAGGCATTGGAAGCGGAGCGGCGATGGAGACGCCCTTTGCCGCCCACCAGCCGGTTGTTACGTCGCCTTTTGTGCAGACGATTCCGCCGGCTCTCAACGGCCGCACGCCGGCCGAATCCGCCGGTCCGCATGTACCCTTGGACAGCGCCGCGCCCGCTCGGCCAGCCCTGGCTGCAGGCTCGCCAGCGGTCGAAACTCGAGCCATACCTGCTCCAGAGTTCGAGGCAAGAGAGGAATCGCGGACGGAGAGGCCGCCGGGCCTGCCAGCCGAAGGCCGCGAATGGACCGGAGCTTCCGGGGGACGGAGCGGGGTTGCTGCTCCTCTGGCCACCACGGAGGAGGCTCCTGCGTCGGATATTGCGCGTTCCGGTACCGTCCCCGAGACTGCGCCTTCCCTCGACCAGCCAGCAAGATTGCCGGCGCCGCCAGTCGGTCTCCAGCAGACCGGTCCGGTATTGTCTCCTGCACCAGACACCGGAAGTGGCATCGGAGCAGAAGCGCTGCAGCAATCGAACGACGGATTCGCTTCGGGCCAGATCTCGGCCGTGGCGTTCCAGCCGGAGGGAGCGGCCGGCGTTTCTCCGGGCGACCGGACGGCCGCTCATTTGCACGGGGCTGCAAAACCTGTATTCAGGAAGGCGGCGGCAGGGACCGCGGCCGAGCTGCCTTCGGCTCGCCATCCGGCTATTGCAGCGGTTGCCGGACAGGCGGACCCGCTTGTAGAGGCAGGGCGAGGGGCTGCAATTGCCGGCGCGGTGAGAGGGGAGGCGGGCCTTGCCGCCCACGGCACGGCCCTTCACGCGAGCCAGAGCGCCTCTGGCTCCGGGGCAGGAGTGGCCGAGACCTTTGCGGAGCTCGACGCCGGACCGCTGCCTGGGAGGCCGGCCTGGCTCCATGCCGGTGCGCGCCAGGCCGAGGCGGGCTTCGAAGATCCTTCGCTGGGCTGGGTGGGTGTGCGCGCGGATCTGAGCGGGGGCGCGGTGCATGCCTCGCTGGTGCCGGGCTCGGCCGAGGCGATGCAGGCGCTTGGCAGCCACATGGACGGCCTGCACCGTTATCTGGCGGAAGAACACACAGGTGTCGCCAGCCTGACGATGGCCTCGCCGGACACGGGGATGCAGGGCTCGGGCCAGGGTGGACAACACGCGGCTGCCGGCGGGCAGCAGCCAGATCCGGGC
>JBAVMZ010000181.1:0-3217 GCA_049690595.1 Occallatibacter sp.
GGCCAGGACGCGCTGGGCGAGCGGGCCGCCGGTCTCCGCGCTGGACGCCGCGGACGCCGTGCCTTTGCCTGCCGGCAGCGCCAGGGCCACATCCTCGGCGCGGACCTCGCCGTCTGCCAAAAGCAGCAGCCGCTCGACCACGTTGCGCAGCTCGCGGATGTTGCCCGGCCACGCGTACTGCCGCAGGGCCTCGATCGCCGCCGGGGCAAAGGCCATGGGCTTCCATCCGTTCTGCGCGGCCACCTGGCTGGCGAAGTGATCGACCAGCGCGGGCAAGTCTTCAATGCGGCGGCGCAGCGGCGGCAGCTCGACCGGGAAGACCACGATGCGGTGGTAGAGATCGCGGCGGAAGCCGCCGGCCTCGACGAGTTGCTCCAGGTTGCGGTGCGTGGCGACGACGACGCGCACGTCGACGCGGGTGGGCTTGCCGGCGCCGACGCGCTCGACCTCGCCCTCTTCGAGAACGCGCAGCAGCTTGGCCTGCATGGCTGCTGGCATGTCGCCGATCTCATCCAGGAATAACGTGCCGCGGTGGGCCTGCTCGAACTTGCCGGTGCGGCGCTCGGTGGCGCCGGTGAAGGCGCCCTTCTCGTGGCCGAAGAGCTCGCTCTCGATCAGCTCGGAGGGCACGGCGGCGCAGTTGAGGGTGACGAAGGGGCCGTCGGCGCGGTGGCTTTTTTCGTGCACGGTGCGGGCGGCGAGCTCCTTGCCGGTGCCGGTCTCGCCGTAGATGCAGACGCGGGACTCGCTGGCGGCCACGCGCTCGAGCTGCGCCATCACGCGGCGCATGGCCTCGCCGCTGAAGACCAGCGTGTGGCGGCCCACGCGGGTGCGCAGCTCCCGATTCTCGCTCTCCAGGCGCGTCAGGCGCAGGGCGTTGTCGAGGGTGACCAGCAGCTTCTCAGTGGAGAGCGGCTTCTCTAGAAAGTCGAGGGCTCCTAGGCGCGTGGCGCGAACGGCCATCTCAATGTGGGCCTGGCCGCTCATCATGACGACCGGCGCGGCCACGCCGGCCGCCTTCAGGTCTTCGAGCAGCGCCAGGCCGTCGCGGCGGGGCATCACCACGTCGGAAAGGATGAGGTCGAAGGGCTGCGACCGGGCCAGTTCCAGGGCGCGCGTGGCGCTGTCGGCCAGCACGGCTTCGTGGCCGGAGAGGCGGAAGGCGCGGGCCAGCGAGGCCAGCGTGTTGGCTTCGTCGTCGACGATGAGGATGCGGGCGTTGGCGGTCATGCTGTGGCCCTCGGCAGAACGATGAGAAAGGTTGCGCCGCCGCCGGGCGTGCTCTGGACGGCGATGGAGCCGCCGTGGTCGGCGACGACCGATTGCACGATGGCCAGGCCGAGGCCGGTGCCGTGCCGCTTGGTGGTGTAGTAGGGCGTGAAGAGCCGCTCGCACTCCTCGGGAGTGAGGCCGGCGCCGGTGTCGGCCACGCGCAGTTCCGCTGTTTCGCCTTTTGGTTGGGCGCTGAGACGGATGGCGCCGCCGTCGGGCATGGCGTCCATGGCGTTGAGGACGAGGTTCGAGAGCGCGCGGTGCAGCAGCTCGGGGTCGGCGTCGAGCGGCATGGGCTCGGAGGCGAGGTCGAGCTCGATGCGGATACGGTTGCTCTCCGCGGTGGCGGCGTAGAGCGAGTGAACGCGGGCGAGGAGGTCCCGGGCGTCGACCCGTTCGAGCTGCGGCTTGGGCATCTTCGAAAAATCGCTGAAGCGTCCGATGATGGCCTTCAGGTTGGCGATCTCGGCGGCCAGCGTCGAGGTGCTCTCCTCGAAGACCTCGTCGAACTCGGCGGCGGGAAGCTGGCGGGCGCGGACCAGGTTCTCGACGGTGAGCTGGAGGGGGAAGAGCGGGTTTTTCAGCTCGTGGGCCAGGCGGCGGGCGAGCTCGCGCCAGGCGGCCACGCGCTCGGTCTGCACCAGGCGCTCGCGTTGGGAACGGAGCTGGCCGGTCATGTGGTTGAAGCCGCGCGCCAGGGTGGCCAGCTCGTCGCGGCCGCGGGCGGGAACCTCGGTCTCCCAGTTGCCCTCGGCCACCTGGCCGGCGGCGCGGGCCAGCCGCTCGATGGGCCGGCAGATGGCCGCGGCGATCCAGAGCGAGATGGCGATGGAGAGCAGGATGCCACCGCCGGCCACGCCGTAAGCGATGGCGCGGATGTGCTGCTGCGCCTCGATCATGCCGGCGCGGGAGAGCGCTACGGTGAGGACGGCGAGGACGGCTCCGCTGTCGCTCCTGAGCGGAATCGCGGTGGCGTTTACCGAGTCTTCACGCCGGGCGGTCAAGTAGAGGATGGCGCTGGTTTGCTGATGGGTGTGTATCGCGGTGCGGATCAACGACTCGTAGCGCGCGGCATTCGGCACCTCGCCAGTCGCGCCGATCAGACGCCTGGGATCGAAGGTCGCAAAGTCCGGGCCGAGCGATGGCTGCTCGGTCGTCGGTGCCTGGTCGGCGTCGCGATAAAGGGCAATCTGCATTCCGGGAACAACCGGAAGATCGGCAAGGAAAGATCTGTCGAGGCGTTTGCCGCCCAGCAGGAGCATCGGCGGCGTGGCTGATCCGGAGCGGCCTACGGCGCGAATAGCGAAGATCCCCAGAGCAGTGCTTCCATCGGGCAGATCTTCGGTCTTGAGAAACGTGGGCTGGTCCGCCCAGGCGATGGGTTCGGTATAACCGAAGCGCGCCGGCCACTGCGCGGAGCTGACGATCTTGTTGTCCGCTCCCAGGATCTCAAGAAAATCGAGCTGCGACTCCTGCGCCAGCCGCTGGGCGTCGGTGAGGTAGGGGCTTGTGTCGCCGGTCTGGGCCAGCTCGGAGGCCATGGCGCGCATCCGCTCGGCTGCGGCAAGGCGGTCGACCGCGGCGGCCACCTCGGCCGAGTCGTGCTGGAACTCGCGCTGGAACTGGCTAAGGAAGAGCGCCGTCTCCTGCTGGTCGCGCTGCTCGAAGACCAAGCGGATGCGGACCAGCACCGTCCACGCGACGGCGGCCACCGCGGCGGCCACGGTGAGCGAGAGGATGAGCAGCAGCTTCTGGCGCAGGCTCATGGCGCATCCTCCAGCGAGGCGTTGGCCAGGTCGGGAGCGCCGTCGGCGGCGAGATGCAGGTCGCGCAGGCGCGGGCCCACGGCCCAGGCGCGCGGCAGATAGAGCAGCGGAACCAGCGTGCCGCGCGAGAGAAACTCGCGCTCGGCCTGGTAAAGCTGGGTGGTGGTTGGCGCTTCGAC
>JBAVMZ010000182.1:0-6676 GCA_049690595.1 Occallatibacter sp.
GTTGCCAGCCTGGCGGCCTTGCCGGTCTTTGCCGCTGCTCTCTGGTTGAGCGTGCCGCGGGAGATCTTCGAGCGGTTGGCGACGATTCCCTCGCAACTGACGGGCGGAGACTTGAACCAGCGGTTAAACATCTGGGAGGCTGGCTGGCACGCCCTTGTCCGCGCCCCGTTCATCGGCTCGGGCGCTGGCTCATTTGTGGCCGCGGCCGGCCTGGCGACCGACGATACGGCGCACAATACCGCCTTATCCATCGCGGTGGAGCTGGGCGTGGTGGGGCTTCTGCTGGCCTCGGCGATTCTGCTGTCGGCCATTGCGCTCGCCGCGCGGACGCACGGGGTTCTGCGCTGGGGGCTGGCTACCGGACTCGTTGTCTGGCTGATCACCTCTTCGGCCTCGACCGTCGCGGAGAGCCGCACGACCTGGCTGCTGCTGGCGATGGTGGCGCTGGCCGGACGGCTGGCGGAGGAGAGCCCGGGCGTGGTCGAGGAGTTCTTCAGCGGTAAGACTGCCGGGGCGCCGCTGACCGCAGCGATTCAGAGCGCGTAGGTCCTTGACCGTTTGAAGTTGTAAGAGCATGGGTGCACCCGGTCCCTCGCATTTGAGGACCTGGGAAAGCAGGAACTCAACCCGCAAAACCACGCGCTCGAAGACTTGGCGGCGGAGCGGGGAACGAGACCGGAGCCATGGACAATCCCATTCAATTCGTCGAGCGGCTCCGGCACGGAAGCATCAACGAGAAAATTGCCCGTGCGGCGATGACGCTGACCATGGCAGGAATCCTGGTGAAGGTGGTGGCGACGCTCAAGGAGTTTGTCGTCGCCGGCGTCTATGGCCGCTCCGATGCGATGGACGCGTTTCTGGCCGCCTTCCTGATTCCCAACCTGCTGATCAACCTGATTTCGGAATCGATGAACCAGGCGCTGGTGCCCACTCTGGTGCGGGTGCGCGAGCGGGAGGGGCACGAGCGGGCGCAGCAACTCCTGTCGAGCTCGATGCTGTGGGTCTGCCTGCTGCTGGCCGCTGTTTCGCTGGCAATGGCGGCGGCGGCGCGGGGCTTCTTTCCACTGATTGCCTCGAACTACGCACCGGCCAAGCTGGAACTCGCGCTGCGCATCTTTTACGCGCTGCTGCCGCTGGTGCTGATCACCGGTATTGCCACCAACTGTACGGCGGTGCTGAACACCTTCGAGCGGTTTGCGCTGCCCGCGCTGGCGCTGGTGGTGATTCCGGCCGCGACGATGCTGGGCGCGCTGCTGCTCTCGGGCAAGCAGGGCATCTGGGCGATTGTCTGGGCGACGCTGGCGGGATCGGCAGTCCACGCGGCGTTGACCGTCTGGATGCTGGAGCGTCGCGGTTACCGCTTCCGGCTCCGATGGCACGGCTCGAACCCGGCTACCCTCGAGGTGGCGCAGCAGTACGGGCCGGTGCTGCTGAGCAGCGTGGTGGCCTCGGGCGGTCTGCTGGTGGACCAGGCGATGGCCGCCATGCTGCCGCCGGGCAGCGTTTCGGCGCTGGCTTATGCCAACCGATTTGTGAGCGTGGTGATTACGCTGCTGGCGGGCGCGGTCTCTTCTGCCGTAGTGCCCTACTTCTCGAAGATGGTGGCGCATGAAGACTGGGCCGGGTGCCGCTCCGCGCTGCGCACCTGGGTGCGGCTGACGATGGCCGTTTCTGCGCCTATCGCGGCGCTGCTCGTCGCGGGCGCGCACCTGCTGGTCCGCGTAGCCTATCAGCACGGCGCCTTCGGGCCGGCCGATACGGCGACGGTGACTCCGGTGCTGGCGATGTACGCGTTGCAGATTCCGTTCTTTGTCTCCAGCAGGGTCTTTTACCGCTTCCTGGTTTCCATGCGGCGCACGGACCTGATCTTCTACTGCGGCGCGCTGAATCTGGCGCTGGATATTGTTCTGAATCTGCTGCTGATGCACTGGTTCGGCGTGGCTGGCATTGCTCTCGCCACCTCGCTATGGACGGTGAGCACCTTCCTTTTCCTCTGGTACTGGGCGCGCAAGCTTCTGCGAAGGGCCGGGGGGCGGGCTGGCGTGATTACCGCCGGGCGCGCGACAGAATCGTCTGAGACGCAAACTGAGGTGGAAAGAAACGAGGAAGGACGATGATTCCCAGGCCAGCGCAGTATCTGCTCCGTTTCGACGACCTCTGTCCCACGGCCTCACCAGCCCGCTGGGCGAGGTTTGTGACGTTGATCCGGGAGACAGGCGTGCGGCCCATCCTGGCGGTGATTCCCGACAACCTTGACCAGACGCTGAATCAATCACCTCCGGAACCGGGCTTCTGGGAGCAGATGCGGGCTCTGGAAGCGGCCGGCGCCACCATTGCCCTTCACGGCTACCACCACCTGTGCAAGAGCAAGGGCAAGAGCCTGCTGCCGCTGCACCGGCACACGGAGTTTGCCGGAGTGCGCGCCACGACGCAGCAGCAGTGGATCAACGAGGGGCTGCGGTTGCTGCACGCCGAAGGGCTGACGCCGAAGCTGTTTGTGGCGCCACGGCACGGCTTTGATCACGCGACGCTCTACGCGCTGCGTCAGGAAGGGATCAAGGTGCTAAGCGATGGCTTTGCGCGCGAGCCCTTCCGCCGCGGAGGGCTCACGTGGATTCCCCAGCAGCTCTGGGGCACGCTCGAAAAGGAGAGCGGGCTGTGGACCATCTGCGTCCACGCAGATTCGGCGCACGAGTGGCAAGTGGAGCAGTTGCGGAGGTTCATCGGCAAGCACGAGGCGCAGTTCACCTCGTTCGAGCGCGTGATGGAGGAGTTGCCCGCCGTACGGCTGGGACTGATCGAGAGATTCACCGCCTCGCTTAGGATGTGGAGGGTGCGCATCTCGCACGAACGCAAGCGGCGTTTGCGGCCACCGAGAATCCGGTAGGATTCAGGTCCGGCGGCCGGTTCGGCGCGGCGAGGGGTTGGCCTCCAGCAGTTCGGTGTAAAGCGCTTCCCAGCGGTCGAGAACGCTGGAGAGACTGTAGCAGAGCTCGACGCGCTGCCGCGCGTTGGCTCCCAGTTCGCCTCGTTGCTCCGCGCTCATGCGCATCAGCTCCATCATCTTGCCATGGAGAGCGAGAGAGCTGCCTGCCGGGCGGACGAGGAGCCCGGTCCCTCCGTCGGCGACGGCTTCGCTGGTGCCGGGTACGCCGGTGGCCACCGACGGCAGCGAGCAGGCGGCGGCTTCAAGCAGGGCCAGAGGAAGACCCTCCCAGCGCGAGCAGAGCACGAAGCCATCGGCGGCCTGCAGGAAGCGGGGCAGGTCGTGGGTGAAGCCCAGGAAGCGAACCCGGCTGTCCAGGCCAAGCTGTCGGGCCCGCCTTCTCAGGGCGTCTTCGAGCGGTCCGGCGCCGGCAATGGCCAGCCGGGCCTGGGGCGGGAGTGCTGCCATCGCGTGCAGGAGCGTCGGGTAGTCCTTGACCGCAACCAGCCGGCCGGCCGAGAGCCAGAGGAACTCGTCGCGGAGTCCCAGCTCGGCGCGGACGCGGGCGCGAAGTGCCGGGTCGGGATGCCATCGGTCGAGGTCGATGCCGTTGGGCAGGACGGTGAGCTGGGGCGCGGTGACCATGCGCGCGGCGAGGTACGCGTCGGCGACGGCCTGGCTGACGGCGGTGACGCGGTCCGGGAGGCGGCGGCTCAGCCTGTAACCCAATCGGCGACCCCAACCGCCAGTTGCCGAGGTGTGCACCGTGTCAATGAGCACGCGGACCGGCGCTGTCAGCCTGGACCAGCGTGCGATCCAGGCGGCGTGCGGCAGATGGGCGTGGACCACATCCGGAGCCTCCCGGAGCAGCCATCTGTTGAGGGCCAGCCAGCCCCGCGGGTCTGCCAGCCCCTTGCGCATGTGCAGGCTGAGGAATGTGGCTCCGGAGGCGGCAAACTCCTCGGCGGGCGGGCCGCCTTCGCCGGAGAGCGCCAGAACGCTGACTCGCCAGCCGCGCCGCACCAGCCCTCCGGCAAGCAGCAGAACCTGGCGCTCGGCGCCGCCGAAGCTCAGGAAGCCGGGAATGACCAACGCGATGTGCCTCAACGCTCCTCCTCCGCAAGCACGGAAAGAAGCAGGCGCTCATAGGCCGCCAGGGAGCGTCCCAGGCGAAACGGCTTGACGAACGGATGGGGGAAGCGATCGCCGGGTTCGACTAAGCGCAGGCAGGCAAGCAGGGAAGCGGCCAGCGCCTGCGCCGAGACCTCGGGCGCGAGCCAGACTCCGGGCTGACCGCGGAGCAGGTCCGCAAGGCCTTTCGAGGCAGGTGTGGCCACGATGGGCAACCCGGCCGCGGCGGCTTCGAGAAGCGCATTGGGCAGGGCGTCCTGGCGCGAGGGCAGCACGAAGAGCGTCGCGCCGGGAAAGAGGCCCCATGGCTCATTGACGGCGCCGGCGAAGCGGACCGAGTCGCCAAGAGAGAGCTTCGCGGGCAGCGCCCTGAGGCGGTCCATTTCCGCCCCCGTCCCGGCAATCAGCAGGGAAGCCGAAGGAAACTCCCGGTGGACCTGGACAAATGCCTCCAGCAGTATGTCGAAGCCCTTTTCGTCGGAAAGGCGGCCCATGGCGAGCAGGTGGGGGCCGGGGCCCCGCCAGACGGGCGGTGCTGCCGGGCCCGCGTTGCGGATGGCGTCGAAGTCGACCGGGTTCGGCAGCACGGCGATGCTGCTGAGTGGCACGCCGGCTTCGCTTGCCAGCTCGGCGGCCATTTCCTGGCTCTGGCAGAGCACGCGGCTGGCCCAGGGGTAGAGCAGCCGGTAGAGCAGGCGCGCGAAACTGGGGCACGAGGAGGCAGCGAGGGTTGAGGCGACGGAGCCGTTCTGACGGACCACGATGCGCGTGCCGCGCGGAAACAAGGGGCGCAGGAAGAGCACCAGAAAGTTGAGGTGGTAGATCCCGCAGAGGATCAGGTCTGGCCTGAGACGGCGAACCAGGCTCACCACGGCCAGGGCTGAGGCCCTGACGCGCCCCGTGCCGAAGCGATAAGCCGTCACGTCTGGGGGAAGAGGGGGAGCGCCGGGGCCGTTAGCGCCGAGGATGCCCAGGTGGATATCGAAGCTCTCCCGCGAGAGGCCGTGCGCAAGGTTGGCGATGACCCGCTCGGCTCCGCCGCCGCCCAGGTGCGGAATCAGCAAAAGGAGTCTGGAACGTGCCGTCATGGCCCTCCGGAGAGTCAGGGAGAGTATACGGCAGTTATCCGCGTGAGTCATAGAAAGGAAAGCGGATTCCAACTTGACGAATTGAGTGGTAACTTCTCTGAGAGGCGACTTAGATTGCCTGAGGCGCGGGCGGGAAGGTTCACCCAACGATGGCGAGCACAGCGGCGAACCCGGTAACGCGCTCGGCGTCCGTAGAGGCGCACCTGCCGCGCGTCGTGGTTGGTGTGACCCATCCGCAGACCTGCCTGACGCTGACCGGACGGTTGCGGGCGCTGCGGGAGGCGGGATTCGAGGTCACGCTGCTGTGCAGCCCCGGAGAGCTGGCCGACGGGCTAGCTGCCGCGGAAGGGGTGCGGCGGGTCATCATTCCGATGGAGCGGGGAATAGCGCCCTTGGCGGACCTGGTTTCGCTGATTCGGCTCTGGCGATCGCTCCGGCGGCTGCGGCCGGCGCTGGTGGAGTTCAGCACGCCCAAGGCCGGCCTGTTGGGCTCACTGGCGGCGCGGATGCTTGGGATTCCCGTGCGTATTTACGTGCTGCGCGGACTGAAGCTGGAGACTTCGACGGGGCTGAAGCACCGGATGCTGCTCTCGGCTGAGCGGACGGCAGCCGCCTGCGCGCACTTGGTGCTCTGCAACAGCGAGAGCCTGCGCACCGAGGCGCGTGCGCTGGGGATTGCTCCGCGCGACAGGTTGCACCTGCTGGGCGAGGGAAGCAGCAACGGGGTGGACACGGTGCGGTTTCACCCGGGTGAGAACGCCGTCCGCGTGCAACTGGGGATCGCCGCCAGCCACCAGGTGATCGGTTTCGTCGGCAGGTTGACCAGGGACAAGGGGCTGCCGGAACTGGTGGAGGCCTTCGACGCGATCCTCAAGGAACATCCGTCGGCGTGGCTGCTGCTGGTGGGCTTTTTCGATGCCGCGGAAGATGCGCTGGACCCGGATCTGCGCAGGCGGATCGAGGCTCATCCGCGAATCAAGCTGACTGGCTTTGTGGCCGATACGGCGCCCTATTACCGGGCGATGGACCTGCTGGTGCTTCCGACTTGGCGGGAGGGCTTTCCCAACGTGGTGCTGGAGGCCGGTGCTTCGGGGATTCCCGTGGTGACGACGCTCTCGACGGGCTCGCGCGACGCGGTGGTACCGGAGGTGACGGGGCTGCTGATTCCGCCCGGCTATCCCCAGGCGATCCGCGAGGCGGTGCTGAAGCTGCTCGGCGACCCGGAACGCCGCCGCCGAATGGGTCTGGCTGCGCGCGAATGGGTGACGAATCACTTCATGAAGGATCGGGTCCTGGGGCTGACCACCGCGCTCTACAAGCGGCTGCTGGCCGAGTCTTCAGAGGGCAACGAGTACTGATTTCGATCGGCTGGCCAGAGAAACAAAAAGCCTCCTCTCCCCTGCCGTAGTGCCGACAGGGAGCGGAGGCTTTCTGTTGACGGCCAGGCGGCCGTCAGTGTGCGCCGGCGACGGTGGCCGGGGCAGCCGGCGGCTCGGCCGGCGGCGCTTGCAGGGTGTGCGCGGCTCCGCTG
>JBAVMZ010000183.1:0-4707 GCA_049690595.1 Occallatibacter sp.
CCCGTGGCCCGCTTCTCCGCCTCCGGCCCGCTGGTGGGCAGGTTGGCCGCCGCCTCGCCGGGAACGATCCCCGTCTCAATACGCAGCGCCTTCATCACCGTCTTGAGCGCCTCGCGCACCTCGGCGGCCGAGGCGTACCGCGCCGACGGCGTCTTCTCCAGGCAGGCGCGGATCACGCTCTTCAGCTCCGGAGCCACCTCGCCGTCCAGCTCCGGCATGTCGGCAAACTGGATGGCGCGAATCGCCTGAAAATCCTCGGCGTCCGGCCGCGCGAAGGGATGCCGGCCGCTGGCCAGCTCGTAGAGAATCACCCCCAGCGCCCACACGTCCGACTGCACGCTCGACTGGCCGGTAACGAACTGCTCCGGCGCCATGTAGCGGATGGTGCCGCCGCGCGCCGTATAGGTGGCCTTTGCCGGCTCGCCGCCCGGCTGCGGACGCGCCGGGTCGAAGCCCGACTCCTCGGGCCGCAGCCGCCGCGCCAGGCCGAAATCCAGTATCTTCACCTGTCCGCCGTCGGTCAGCATCACGTTCTGCGGCTTCAGGTCGCGGTGAAAGATGCCCAGCGCGTGCGCCGCCTGCAACCCGTCGGCAATCTGGATGCCCACCGAGAGCACCAGTTGCGGATTGGCCGGCCCGCGCGCAATCAGCTGGTCCAGCGACTGGCCGGGCACGAACTGCATCACGATGTAGGCCTCGCCCTTGGCCTCGCCCACCTCGTAAATGGCGCAGACGTTGGGGTGCTCAATGGCCGAGGCCAGCCGCGCTTCCCTCAGCACAGTCGTCCGCATCTGCTCTGCCGAGGCCAGACCAGAGCGCAGAATCTTCAACACCACCGGCCGCTGCAACAGCGTGTCGTTCGCCAGGTACACCACCCCGCTGCCGCCCGCGCCCAGGCGGCGCTGGATCTCGTAATGTTCGATGGTCCTTCGCTTCATGACACTCCCAGTCTACCGGCAGGACTGTAAAGAACGTCTAAACCGCAGGCCCGACCGGCCCGCATCCCGCGATTGCCCTGGAGTCCATGCCCCCGCTCTCTTTCCCACAGCCCGAATCTGTTACCTTCATTCTGAGCATGAACGGCAGGCGGGAGAGGGCAGCAGAGCACCGGAGGCGGGCGCCAGGGTCGGCATTGGCTTGTGCCCTCGTGCTGGCCGTCCCGCTGCTTGCCCTGGCCCAGGCGCCCGAGCCGGCCCCGCAACAACCCGCCCCCGAAACCAAACCCGCCGAAGTCCCGCAGCAGCCCGCGGCTGGGCAGCAGCCCGAGGCCCAGCAGCCAAGCCCCGGCGCTCAGGTCCATACCGGCACCTCCAGCGGCGTGGACGCCGAGGCCCGCCTGCGCGCCCTGCTCGCCGATCACCAGTTCCTCCAGCTTGAGTCGCAGCTCGACTCCATGTCCCCGGCCGACGCCCAGCTCTACCGCGGCCTGCTGGCCAACCGCTCGAACGACGCCAAGACCAGCCTTCAGCTCCTCGAACCCCTGGCCGACGAGGCCGCGGCAGCCGGCGACAAGCCCCGCGAAAAGCTCATCCGCAAGGCCGTCGCCGAGGACTACCTCCGCCTGGGCGACTGGGCCAAAGCCGCCAAGGCCTATCAGACGCTCGACTCGCGCCTCAACACCGACCTCACCGCCGACGAACGCGACGAGATTGAAATGCCGCTCAAGCTGCTGCCCCTGGCCGCGGCCAACCCGCCCACCACCGTCGAACCCTGCGACCCCTTCAAGCTCCAGGTCTACAAGAACCCCCTCGGCCTCACCGACGTCGGCGTCTGGGTCGACGCCCGGCCGCACACCTGGATGCTCGACCCCACCGCGCCCTTCAACCTCATCTCCCGCTCCATCGCGCACGAGGTGGGCCTCAGGGTCTCCGACGAAGCCGCCACCATCCACTCGCTGACCGGCCGTCCCATCCAGGTCCACATGGCCATTGTGCCGCGCTTCACCATCGGCGGCCGCCTCACCCTGCGCAACATGACCGTCTTCGTCTTCGAAGACGCCGACTACTTCTTCCCCCGCTCGCAATACCAGGTCCAGGGCGTCCTGGGCTACCCGGCGCTCCAGGCCATCGGCAGCCTCACCGTCACCGGCAACTCGACCATCGAGCTCCGCCCCGCCGCGCAGGTTGCCCCGCCCGAAAACGACGACAAGCTCACCACCGGCGCCCGCTTCTTCCTCGACGGCGACCGCGTCCTCGTCGCCCTCGGCAAACCCGGCCAGGAGCGCACCTTCGCCGTCGACGCCGGCGGCCAGCAGACCTATCTCACCTCGCGCTACTACGACGAGCACGCCCCGGAGTTCGCCGGCCAGAAGCTAGAGCTCTTCACCATCCCAGGCGCGCAGTCCCTGGTGCCGCAGCCGGCCTTCGTGGCCGAAACCATCCCCATCGAGGTTGGCCCCGTCACGGTCCACGTCCACTACGTGCGGGTGCTCATCCAGCCGCTGAGCCAGACCGCCGTCGACGATGTCTACGGCGTCCTCGGCGTCGACGCCCTCGACCAACTCTCGAGCTACACCTTCGACTACCGCACCATGCGCTTCGCCGTCCGCCCGGAATAATCCCGCGCTACGCCCGCAAGACCGACCGCCATCTTCGTTCTCCCTGTAGCCAGTTGGACCAGCGGCCTCCGCGCGGCGTATCCTCGCAGCCACGGGCGCCGCGTCCCCCGCACAAGGAGAACCACCCCCATGAAGCTCGCCCTTCGCTCTGCCGCCATCCTGCTTGTGGCCCTTGCCTGGCGCCCGCTGCCCGGCCAGGACTCGAAGCCCCACGACCCACCCGAGAAGCCCAATGAGGTTCACGGCTCCGGCTGCGTCCAGGCCGGCGTCGAGGCCCGCTGCCTGGTCTTGCGCGACCTCAAGTCCGGCAAACTCTACAACCTGCTCGTCGCCGACCCGCGTCCGGCCGTGGGCGACGCCATCGCCTTCACCGGAGCGCCCTTCGACGGAGCAACCTACTGTATGCAGGGCGAGCCGGTCAAAGTCACCCACTGGGAGCGCGACGCAACCCTCCAGTGCTCCGCCACCGGCAAGGCAACAGCGAACACCGGCGCAGCCAGGCGCTAGCGCGCATCTCTGTCAAGCGGGCTGGTTGCGGCAGGCGCGATTCGAGCCAAAAAGGGCGGATTTCCGGTGAAAAGACGGCTATTTCTTGTCAAATTCCGGGTTTTCTGTTGATGGGTTAATTAACAGCAGAAAATCGTATCTCATTGATTTCATTATATATTTACACGAATAAATGGCGAATATAGAGGGCGAATTTGAGGGAGGGGGGTGGGGGGTCGGCCAAAATCGACCCCTCCGAGGCGGCTCCGTGGCGCCACCCACCGGTCTTTCTCCCCGCTCCTAGGCGAGTCTCTGAGTCCATTGTGCCCCAAGGGAGGCGAATTGGATGCACCCTTTGAGGCGAAATGTGGGAGCCCGCCCCGCTGTCGGGGGTTGACTGTCAACGGAAACGCTGCAAAACTCTTGTCATGGAAATCCAGTTCACTCCCGAGCAGGAGTCTAAGCTGGGCCGGATTGCCGCCACTCAGGGAACGGAGCCGGCGCGCCTGGTGCGGGACGCCGCGCTGCTGCTGATCGAGGACGATGAGCGCTTCCGTGCAGCGGTTCGCAAGGGAATCGATCAGGCGGACCGTGGGCAGTTTGTCGAAGAGGCGGAAATGGACGCCCGCATCTCCCGGATGTTGAGCAACTGATGCGTCTGCGCTGGACCCCGGCTGCGGCAAACGACCTGGAATCGATCGACGACTATCTAGCCGGGCATCTTCCGTCCCTCCGGCGAGAGACGATCCTGGAAATCTACGAAGCCATCCTGGCGCTACGCACGATGCCCCATCGCGGGCGCCCTGGACGGGAGAACGGAACCCGCGAACTGGTCCTGCCGCGGCTGCCCTATATCGTGGTGTATCGCATAAAGGACTCCGACATCGAAATCCTGCACATCTACCACGGCGCACAACACTGGCCCTGATGGTCTGGGGTCGTGCTCTCCCAGGTCCCCAGAAGCGAGGAACCTTGGGTGGCCGGCAAACGACCAGCCGCGCGCGTCCGGCTCCTTGGCGCTGGAACGAAGGAAGAAAAAGATTGCAGCACTGGCAACTGGCGGTATACCCTCGTGGCCGACAAAGCAAGATCGAAATTCCGGTCCAAACGACCGCGAACAGCCATCCGGAGGCCAACCGCATGAAACTGCTTTCCAAAACCACGGGACAAGCGGCATTTGCTCTTTTCCTGATTTCCCTGCTTCTCCCTTCGGCGGCGTTTGCCCAAATTGATCTCCAATGCGCGCTTTGGCGTGAAAATGTCGCCATTTCCAACAGCGAAAACAGCCCCGCCGTTTCAGAGGTGGCCACCAAGATTGATAAGGCAGAGACAAAACTGATGCGTGAGAATCACGTGAAGTCAGTGACAAAGTGGGTCTACGCCATTGATCAGTCTGGCTCAATAAGCCAGCAAGGAACCAAATCGGAAGCCAAGATGTATGACGCGAGGGGCAACGTAGCCTATTATTGGGAGCCGAGCGAAAATGAATTTTCATTCAAGTATGATTCAAACGGCAATAGAACTGAGGCAGTAAATAAACTGGTCAGTGCCAAGTTTTCTCTGTCTCATGCGGCGGTCTCCAAGCCGCAGTTGTTGGATGGCGAGGCGTTGTTAGGCTCCCTGTAGCGTTGGAGAATAATTCTCAGTTTGTGCGGGAGCACCGC
>JBAVMZ010000184.1:0-4374 GCA_049690595.1 Occallatibacter sp.
AACCTTCAGAGTAGCGGCAATCTGCTTGTTTTGAAGCCCATCGGCTGCCAGCAGCACGATGCGGCTGCGCAGTACCACCCGCGCTGCGGTCGAACGCCCGCGTGCCTGCTGCTCCAGTTTCCGCCGGACATCTGCTTCGAGAACAATGGGACGAGCTACACGCATATCGGGGTCTCCTCGTCATAAGATGACCCTCTGCGTATACTCGATTCTATTAATGAGACACTACACTAGAAGCTGCCTCACCCCGCATCCACTCCGGCAGCCCGCTGGCAATCGCCGCGCGCACCGCCTCCATCAGCTCCTCGCGCGTGGAGTAATCGGCGGGGTTCACGGGCGGGTGAAAGACAACATGCACCGTGCCGGGCTTGATGCCGAAGCTGCCCTTGGCCATCAGCTTCTCAGTCCCGTAGATGGAGACGGGAACGCACGGCGCGCCGGTCAGCATGGCCAGGAAGAACGGACCCTTCTTGAAGGGCAACATACGCCCGTCGCGCGAGCGCGTGCCCTCGACGAAGGTGGTAATGTGCAACCCGCTTTCCAGCACCTTGTGCGCGGCGGCGACGCTCTCCTTCGCGTGCTCGGCGCTGCCCGCCCGCGAGACCGGAATAAAGCTTCCCAGCTTGAAGCAGTAGCCCAGCACCGGCAGCTTCATAAGGTCCTTCTTCAGGAAGATGGCAGTGCGGCCGGGCAACCGCGGCACCAACGCCGGCGGGTCCAGGTTGGAAACGTGGTTGGCCATGAAGATACACGCCTGGCGTCGCGGAACGCGCTCCCGGCCCTCCACTCGAACGCGTATAAACGCCGCCGCAAACCCGCACCGCGCAATCCAGCAGCCTGCCCAGTAGAGCGGATCGATCCAGCCCGTAAGGACGGCCAGGGGAATGAAGACAAGCGCCGCCGGAATACTCAGTAGCAGGATCACAACAAAGACGATAAGCGAGATTAACATGCCTTTTCTTCCAATCATAGGTACAGAAGCTTTCAGCTTCTAGCTACTAGCTTCTAGCTGCTAGCTACCAGCCACTGCTACGAGCCGCCAGCTTCTAACTTCCAGCAATCCGGTGCCGCTCCTGGCTGGGTGCCCCACCTTCGGCGCGTCTTTGTATTTGCGCCTAGGGTGGGAACGCACGCCGCTTCCCCAGCCAGAAACAAGCTGAGAGCTGACGGCTGAAAGCTGAAAGCTGCCCTCACCGCATCCACTCCGGCAGCCCGCTGGCGATGGCCGCGCGCACGGCCTCCATCAGCTCTTCGCGCGTGGCGAACCGCGCCGGATCGATGGGCTCGTGAAAGGTCACGTGGGCCGGGCCGGGATGCATCTTGTAACTGCCCTTGCCCAGGATCTTCTCCGTTCCGTACACCGAGACCGGGATGCACGGCGCGCCGGTCTGCATGGCGAGAAAGAACGGACCTTTCTTGAAGGGCAACATGCGGCCGTCGGGCGAGCGCGTGCCCTCGACAAACGTGGTGATGTGCACGCCCTTTTCAAGCACCTTCCCTGCCGCGGCCACCGCCTCCTGCGCCTCGCGCGCGCTGCCCTTGCGGTCGACGGCGATGAAGTCGCCCTGGCGGAAGCCCGTGCCCAGCACCGGGAACTCCATCAGGGAGCGCTTCATGAAGGCCGACGTGCGCCCCGGTATCAGCGAGATAAGGGCCGGCGGATCCAGGTTCGAGACGTGGTTCGACATGAAGATGCAGGCGCGGTCGCGCGGAATCCGCTCCCGGCCGGTAACCCGGAAGCGCACCCCGGCCAGCCAGCAACTCGAGGAGAGCATGAACCGCGTTCCCCGGTAGAGCGGCATCACGTTTCCCGTCAGCCAGCACCAGGGGATGAAGAGCAGCGCCGTGGGAATCCCGGTGAGGACCATGTTGACGAGGAAGATGAGTGAAGAGATCATGCCGTCCTTGCGCCTTTACGCGCCGCCCGCGCCGAATCGCGCGCGCAGCCGCAGCGGGAGTTTCTCATAGATGCCGTCGAAGCCGCCATTGGAAAGAATCGCCACCACATCGCCGGCCTCGACCGCGGGCGCCAGCGCGTCGACAATGGCCGCGGCGTCGGGGTAGAGCGCGGCCGGCGTCTCCGCCCGGTTCAGCGCGGCCACCACCTCGTCGGGGTCCAGCCGCTCGTCTGCCGGGATGCGCTCCATCTGGTAGACGCCGGCCATCGCCACGCGGTCGGCCAGGTGAAGGCTCTCCACCAGATCGCCGGCCAGCACCTTGCGGCGCAGCGTGTTCGAGCGCGGCTCGAGGACAGCCCAGAGACGCGCATCGGGGTACACGGCCCGCAGCGCGCGCAGCGTCTCGCGGATGGCCGTCGGGTGATGGGCGAAGTCGTCGATCACGGTAACGCCGCCGATGACCGCGCGAACCTCAAGCCGCCGCTTGACGCTGCGGAAGCTGGCCAGCGCCTCGACGATGGACTCGGCATCGACTCCCTGCCAGGCGGCCAGCGCCGCCGCGGCCGAAGCATTCAGTGCATTGTGCTCGCCGGCCATGGTCATTCGGAGCTCGGCCCACCGCGCGCCGCCGTGCCAGAGCTCCCAGCGCGTGAAGCCGTCCTGGTAGCGCAAATTGCGCAGCCGCCAGTCGACGTCCTCCGTGAAGCCGTAGCGCTCCACCGGGCAGAAGGCGCGCGCTACGCACTCGCTCACGTTTTCGCTCGCGTCCCAGGCAACGATGCGCCCGCTGCGCGGCACCAGGTTCACCAGCCGCTTGAAGGCCAGCTTGACCGCATCGAGATCGGCGTAGATGTCGGCGTGGTCGAACTCGACGTGGGTCAGTATCAGGCCGGCGGGAAAGTAGTGCAGGAACTTCGGGCCCTTGTCGAAGAAGGCGGTGTCGTACTCGTCGCCTTCGAGGATGAACGGGCGCGTGGGCCGCAACTGAAAGCTGGCGCCGAAGTTCTCCGCCACTCCGCCGATCAGGAACGACGGCTCGAGCTCGGGCCGCCTGCGCGCGGCCACCTGGTAGATCCAGGCCAGCATGGAGGTTGTGGTGGTCTTGCCGTGCGTGCCGGCCACCACCAGCGGCTCGCGGCCGGCCAGAAACTCCTCGCCGAGCAGCGCCGCCATCGAGGTGAAGGGAATGCGCTCGTCCAGCACGCGCTCCACCTCGGGGTTGCCGCGCGAGAGCGCATTGCCGATGACGACCAGGTCCGGCCGCGGATCGAGGTTCGACTCCGCGTACGGCTCCATCACCGCGATCCCCATCGAGCGCAGCAGGTCGCTCATCGGCGGATACGCGGCCTTGTCTGAGCCGGTCACGCGGTGGCCTTCGAGTTGCAGCAGCCCGGCCAGCGAGGCCATCGCCGTGCCGCAGACGCCGCTGAGATGAATGTGCTTTGCCTTATCTTTCATTGACTTACCGCCGCTTCCAGAAGATTGAGGCGCGTCTGCGGCCCCACGCTTAACTCCACTTCCACGCCCAGCGTGAGCGTCACGTGGCCCGTCGAGACGTGGCCGCAGCGAAGACCGAAGGCCACCGGCCCAGCGAAGTCCTCGAGCGAGGCGGCAATCGCATCTTCGAGCAGCGAGGCAGGCGCGCCCGGCGAGGCGCAGTCCAGCATCTCGCCGAAGACGATGCCGCGCACGCCCTCCAGCTTGCCCGCCTGGCGCAACTGCCAGAGCATCCGGTCCACCTGGTAAGGCTTGGCCGACACATCTTCGAGGAAGAGCAGCTTGCCCTCGGTCCGCGGCTCGTAGGGCGTGCCCAACAGCGCCGTTAGAATGCTCAGGCAGCCGCCGTAAAGCGTGCCGCGCGCATGGCCGGGGTTCAGCGCGCGCATTCCTTCCGCAGAGCCGACCGTATACGGCCGCCCTTCGAAGGCCGCGCGCAGGCTGGGCCCGTGGACGCCGCCCTCGCGGCTGAAGTCCGCCGAGAGCATCGGCCCGTAAAAGGCTGGCAGCCCGGCCTCGTCGAGCAGGTAGAGCTGCACCGCCGTCAGGTCGCTCGAAGCCAGAAAGGGCTTGGGGTTCTGGCCGATCAGTTCCAGGTCGAGCGAGTCGAGCAGGTAGTTCGATCCGTAGCCGCCGCGGGTGCAGAGGATCGCCCGCGCCTCTTCGTCGCCGAATGCCTGGTGCAGGTCCTCCAGCCGCGCTTGCGGCGTGCCGGCAAAGTAGAGCGGTCCGCGGGCCATGGCGTGCGTGGCCAGCCGCGGCGCATAGCCCAGCGCCACCAGCGCCACCATGCCATGTTCCACGCGGTCGGCCTGCGGCGTGGAGGCAGGCGAGATCACGGCCAGCGCGTCGCCGACGCCCACGCGACGGGGTTTCAGAAGGGTGCTCACGCGCAGAATGCCTCGCCGCGCGAGATCAGCGCCGCCGGGCCCGTGAGGGTAAGCTCGGTGCCGGGCCCGCTCCATGCAATGGTCTGTGC
>JBAVMZ010000185.1:0-14138 GCA_049690595.1 Occallatibacter sp.
GCCCCGATTCATCCCCATCGGGCCCCATCAGGCACCGAGCCCAAAGCGGCTCCCAGCGAGTGCGTATAGAAGCCCGAGATGAATCCAAAAAACACGAACGAAAGGCAAAAGCAAATGCAAAAGCAAAAGACGCCACTAAGGAAAAAGCAAATGCAAAAACAACGACAAAAACCTTGACAATACCAGCCGTCTCATAGAAGCCCCTGAGGGAATGGGATGCCCGTTTTCCAGAGCTTCCCTAGTCACTCAAGTGGCGTTTTCCTCAAGAAAACGCCACCCTGCACGAACTGGAAAAGGGCACACAAACTCCGAAACCGCTCTAGCCCCGCGCTTCAGCGCTTGCAATTGCCCACATCTTCGCGCGAGCGCGATTTTGGCGAGGATTTGGGCTTCTTCCAGCGTTGGAGGGCAGCGGAGCTTTCATTTCGAAGGAAAGAGAAACGGGCATTTCTACTGGTCTTTTCGCAAGTCCTTGAAAAGAAATGCAGACTTGTGGGTAATTGCAAGCGCTTCAGCGTAGGGTCGGCGCTACCAACAGTGTCTCCGGAGTCCCGTAGGGACGGCGCCTCAGGATCGTAGGCGTCCCCGCGCCTTTGCGGAAGAAACGGAAGCCAAAATCGGGGCACCTCCCGGAAATGTCAAACTGCTACCACCCCCTCCCCCCAGAGCCGGGGGATCTCCTCACCCTTGAGCCCCTCCCACTCTTCGCGCGCCTCTTCGCCCGTCCTTTGGCCTCCCCCCGAAGGCCCCGATCCTCCCTTGCCGGGAATTCAACCCTCCCGCCGCACAATGAAATCATGCCCCCCCGTGCGCAGCGCCCACCGGATTCAAAACGTCGGAGATATCCCCGTGCATCCCCCCCCCGGGGTTCGCACAGAAACTGTATTCGGCCAAGCATGATTGTCATTTCCGTCCCCCACGAACAACGGGCACGTCACCTATATCTCGCACTAAATCAATCGATTACGCCCGCCTCGCAGCCTCCGCTCAGTTCCCACCCCCCCCCTCTATCCGCACAGTTTCTGTATTTAGTCAAGCATACTTGACATCCCGCACACGCAACGCGAACCTGATCGGCATAGCCTGGATCGCGAACTCCACGCTTCCCTCCCACACTCGGCCGCCTTCATGCAGACCTGCTTGGGCAGAGAATTGGACCCCGTAAGAGCCCGCCCCTGCCCCGCGCACAAAAAACGAAGCCCCGCCGCGCGGGCAGGGCTTCGAGTGAGGGATGCGAAGCGGAAGCTACTGCTGCAGAATCAGTGGCGTCGCCGACGTATCGGTGTCGATAATGCAAACGGACTTGGTGGCATTGATGACGATGCAGCTTACCCCGTTCTTCTGCCCGCCGCCGGTTAGCAGATAGCTTCCGTAGGTCGAGGAGTCCCAGGCGTAGGTCATGCTCATCGGGTTGTCCCAGGTGAAGTCTCCCTCGCCAGCCGTCGTGATCGCGCCGGTGATATTACCGCTCGCGTTCACGGCGAACTCGCCCACATTCCCGTTCGCCCCCGGATCCACCTGCGGCATCTGGCCGAACAGATACGTGCCGGCGATATAGCTGTCGGTGAAGGGCAGGGTCGACGGCTGCACCTGCGGCTCGAGCCAACCCGATTCGACGGCTCCGCTACCGCCGCCGCTCATCTCCAGAGCGTTGTTGGTGTTGAACAGGTAGAGATAGGCCGTGTTGTTGCCCGGGGTGAGAGTAACCCGGCCGGGATTGCTCGGGTCGAAGGTGAGGGCGATCGGCCCTCCGTTCTCCGCGCCGGACTTGTAAGTGCCGCTTTCGTCCTTGTAGCTCGCGTTGATGGTGATATTGCCCGCGCCATCGCCCGCGCCCTGCATAACCTCCGTGTAATACCCCGATGGGGTGTTGCTGCTGCCGTTGAATTCCATGCCCTGCGCATAGATCGCGAACGGACCCTTGATGTTCGACCCGGTGTACGAGGTCTGCTGCTGCTTGCGAACATTGCCGGCCTGCACGCCATCGCTGGTCCCCGGCGAATCCACGAAGAGGAACCCGCGGTTGGCGTCGATGATGTAGCCCACCAGGCTCAGGCTGTCGCCCCCGGCGTTGAGGGTGAGCGTGTAGCGGCCGGTGGCGGAGTTGGGCGCGGTGTACGTGCCTGTGAACTGAGTGGTCTCGACAGAGCTGTTTCCGCCTTTGGCCATGTCGATAATCCCGGCGGTCATGGCGCCCGTCGAGGCGCCGCCGGGAATGACACCCAGGTTGAAGCGGCCCACGCCGGCCTTCGGGTTGCCGCCGCTGCCCTCGCCATGGAGGCTGAAGACGAAGCCGTACCCGCCGAGGGTGCTGGCGGCGAAGGCCGAGGTATTGGCCAGATAGCAGTTGGCGGTGCCGTGCTGGCCGGAGGGCGACGTGCCGATGTCGTCCACCTCGACCATGCGGAACTGCTGTGCCGGGCTGACTGCATCGGTCAGCGCGATGGCCCACTTCATGCTCATCGTCCCGCTGCCGCCCTGGGTCACCACCGAGGTGGTCGTCGCCAGGCCGTTGTTATCCTGGCCGATGGCGTAGCTGCCCGTCACCGTGCCGGATGCGACCGAGGAGCTGTAGCGGCTGTTCTCGTCCCATACGCCGTTCTTCAGGTGTCCGGCGCCGTCGGCCTGGAAGCTGGAGACCGAGGCCCAGCGCGAGCCGTCCGAATCATTGAAGCCCTCGGTCAGGCAGGCATAAGTGCCGTTGAGTTTGCCGTTGTTCGCCCCGCTGGGACCGTTGACCACGTTGACGGTGTAGGCCACCGGGCCGGCCGTCTCCTTCAGCGTGTCGCTCACAGAGACGTTCAGCGTCACCGTTTCCGCCGCTGTGGGCGTGCCGCCGAAGAACAGCGTATTGCCGCCGGAGTTGGTGGCCGTCAGCCCATCGCCGTTGGGAATCGTCAGCGGGGTGTTGTTGGTGGGCACGGTTGTGCCGTTTACGGTGAAGACGTAATTGCCCCCGCCCGGGCCGCCCGAGGCATTGAGCGACTGCGAGAAGGGCACGCCGACCAGAGCCGGAACCGAGCTCGAAGGCGGCAGCCCAAGCGCCGACGCGTTGCTCACCGCGATGGTGTACGTGGCCGAGGCAGGCGTGTCGTGTGCCCCATCGTTCACGGTCACGTTCAAGGTGACCGTCCCGGCCGTCATCGGCGTGCCGCTGAAGCTCAGCGTATTGCCGCCCGAGTTGTTGGCATAAATGCCGTTGGTGATCAGCGTCTTGTTGTTGTTGGTCGGAATGGAGATGCCGTTGACGGTGAAGCTATAGGGCATGCTGCCGCCCCCCGCGTTCACCGCGCCGCTGTAAGTCTGGCCCACCGTCGCCGTCCCGGGCAGCGAGGTCGGGTTGCCCTGCGGCAGGCTCAGGCCTGACCCGCCAGTACCCACCTGGAAGTACACCTGCGACGTCGCCTGGTTCCCGTTCGCATCGTCGGCCTGGATCTGCCAGTTGTAGATGCCGTTCGGCAGCGTCGACTCGCTCGGCGTGTTGCCGCCGCCCGTCGGGTCAACACCCCAAGTCAGCGAGGTAATCGAATTCGTGAATCCGTTGGACTTCGAGTTGTTGCTCGGGATCTGCCAGATCGTGTTGTAGTTCTGGTCCCACAACTGGAACTGGTAGACGTAGCTGGAGGCGTTGGCCGGGTCGGTCCACGAGAAGTTCGGCCTCGAACTCGCGCCCGTGCCCTGCGGCTTCATGTTGGTGGTGAAGGCGTTCAGCACCGTCCCCACCTGCGCCGGAATCACCTCGCTGGTGCCGTCGCTGTAAGTCACGGCCAGCCCGTAGCTATCGCCCACCGCCAGCGCGACGTTGCCGGTCGAGATCCAGAAGCTGAACGGATGCCCACAGTCCATGCACTCGCCCACATCGATCGGGGCAACAATCTTCGGACCGGTGGCGATCTGGAGCGCCACGGGCAGCTTAACCAGCGAGCGCACGTCGAACTTGAGTGCGTAGCTGTCGCTCGTGCCGTACTGGTTCACGCTGTGCGAGTGCTGCGTGCTCACCGCGGTCGAGGCGTTGCCCGACGGCAGCGTCAGGTTCTGTGTCAGCGAGCTGCCCGGGAAGGTCACCGCCGGCATGTTTTGCCCGCCGGTGTTCTGGATGTCGCCCGCGTCGATCAGTCCGTCGTTGTTCTGGTCGACAATCCCAAAGAGGTAGTAGGTCCCGTTCGGCACGTTGACCGTAAAGCTCGCCGGGCTCACAGGCGGCGCGCTCTTCGAGCCAACCTGGGTCACGGCGATGCCCCCATTCGGGTTATAGAAGCCCACGTAGAGCGGCCCCGTGGCCGTGCCCTTGAAGCTTACCTGCCCCGTCACCGTGTTGGCCCCAGGCTGCGACACAAGTTGGTACGGCCCCACGGGCTGGCTCCACGGTCCGGGCGTGGAACCCGCCACTCCCCGGGCGCGGAACCAGTACGTGCCACCCGAGATCAGGCCGGTCACGTTGGCTTTGTTGACGACCCAAATGTCGTTCTGGTCCCCGTCGGCGGCAAATGTCGTGCTCCCCGCCGGCGCGGAGAACCCGGTGCTCGAGATTGCCCACTGCACGGTATAGCTGGTGGCCATCTCGACGCCGTTGTTGTCCATCAGCGGCTTGTAGCCCAGGAAGACTTCGTTTGCAAACGGGCTCCCGCCCTGGACCTGCGGCGCCGACGTAAGCGTGATAGCCCCCGGATCGTTGAGCGCTACCGTCGGTCCGACCGGATTGGCGGCAGTGTTCGGCACTTGCACGTTCGTCGTGTTCCCGCTCGGGTTGGCGTCGTTCGGCTGGCCGAAACCGACGTTATCCATCCACCCAACCAGCTTGTACGTGCCCGGTGGTACGCCGTGAATGGCGAAAGCGCCCGCCGCGGAGATGCTGGTTCCGTAGCTTGATCCGCCGCCGCCGCAGTTCTGGTTCTCGAGTTCGACGTACACGCGGCCCGTCTGCTTGCCGGAGTAGCTCACCGACCCGGTCACGGTGTATCCGATCTGCGCCTGGAAGTTCACATTCACCGGCCCGTTGTTCACCGTCACCGGCTGCGTCGCCGGCGTGAACAGCGAGGCCGCCCCGCCAACCGAAGGCGTCAGCGTGTAGCTCCCGTTCGGCACATTCGGGAACTGGAAGTTGCCGTTCTGGTCCGTATACACCGGCGCAAAGCTGCCGGGGCTCAGCGTCACCTTGATGCCGCCCAGGTTGCCGTTGCCGCAGCCGCTGGTCAGCCAGATGTTGCCGCCCACCGTCGACCCGCCCTGCTGGCCGTTCACCTGGATCGAGTAGTTGTTCGGCCCGGCGGTGTTGCCGTTGTTGGTCACCGTGACGTTGAAGTTCACCGTGGTCGCCGAGGTGGGCGTTCCGGTGATGGTCAGGACGTTGTTGTTGGTGGTGGTCGCGCTCAGGCCGTCGCCCAGCGTAACCGAAAGACCGGCCTGCGAGATTCCCAGGCCATTCACCCACCATCCGTAGGTGCCGCTCGTCCCGCCCGAGGCGCTGATCGAGCCCGTGTACTTCTGCCCCACGGTCGCCGGACCAAGCGAGGGCGGGTTGCCGTTGGGCAGGCTGAGACTCGAATTGACCTGAATGGTGTAAGTCACCGGGCCGGCCACGATGCCGGTGGCCGTGTCCTTCACCTGCACGCCAAAGCTGACGGTTTGGGCCGTGGTGGGCTTGCCACCCAGGGTCAGCTTGCCACTGCCGTCGTTCGAGGCGGTGATGCCATCGGCGATCCCCACCGCGGCGCCGTTCGTGGGCACCCCGACGGTGGTCGAGCCGATCTTCAGGTTCCAGGTGTAGGCCGGGCCGCCACCCGAAACCAGGACCGCACCGATGTAGGACACGCCCACCGTGCCCGAAGGCAGCGTCGTGTTCTGCTGCAGCGTCATCAGCGGATTGACAGTGATCGAGTACTGCATCGGGCCAACGGTGGTGTTGGTGGCCGTGTCGGTGACCGACACGGAGAAGTTCACGGTCGAGGTTGTGGTCGGCGTACCGCCGATGCTCAGCGTGAATCCGCCGGTATTGAAGACGTAGAGGCCATTCGCGAGAGCAATGTGCGCGCCGCTGATGGGAATCGGCGTATTGCCGGCCCCGGAGACCAGCGTCCACTTGTAGTTCGGTCCCATTCCGGTCGCGTTGACGCCGCCCGAGTAGCTCTTGCCCTGGGTGGCCGTGGCCAGCGGCCCGCTGGGCGGCAGTGCGAGCGCCTGGTTGTTGGTCTGCCCGGCAGAGGCCCGGCAGTTATTGGTCGGATCGGATTCCGGCGCCGAGCCGGTGTCGTTGGCGCAGGCCAGCAGGTAGTAGGATGCAGGGGCCACCCCTGTTGGGACCGTCACCTGCGTCGTCCCGCTGGAGGTGGCGTTCGGAGCCAGCGACCCCACCGAGCGCGTGCCCGTCAGCGGATAGCTCGACCCGTTCTTGGCCGTCGTCGTCGAGAGGTAGAAGCGGGTCGTCGAGGCCTGGGCGGGGATCGGGCCGATATTCTTCGCCGTATCCGTCACGCTGAAACTGCCGCCCGTCTTGAAGGTGTACGGCGGGTTGCTGACGGCGGTCTCGACCAGGTCGGCTCCGCTCACCGTTACCGTGGTCGCCGACGCCTTGCAGTTCGGCGTGGGGCTGGTCTCGGGGACTTCCATCAGGGCATCGGCACAGGCAATCAGGTAGTAAGCACCGTGCGCCATGCCGGCGGGCACGGTCGGGGTTGCGCTGCCGCTGGAGCTTTGTCCGGCGGCGAGCGAGGGCACGGCGCGGCTGCCGCCCATCGCGAAGCTGGCGCTGGTCACCGCAGTCGTCGGCGACAGGTAGTAGCGGGTGACCGAGGCTGCCGCGGAGGCGTTGCCCGTGTTCTTCACCGTGTCGGTCACCTGGAGGTGGTCCGCAATGTTGACGAACGGCTGCGGGTTACTGATCGCCGTCTCCACCAGGTTCGGCCCGCTTACGGTGGTGGTGCTGCTCGAAGCCTTGCAGTTGGGCGTCGCGCTGGCCTCGGGGACCGACTGCGTGTCGTCGGCGCAGGCCAGCAGGTAGTAAACGCCTGGCGAAATCCCGCCCGGCACAGAAACCGTGGCCGTGCCGCTCGAGCTGGCGCCGGCATTCAGCCCCGGCACCTGCCGGCTGCCGCCCAGCAGAATGCTGCTGCTGGTTTTGGCCGTGGTCGGCGAGAGATAGAAGCGCGTCACACTGGCGGCAATCGCCGCCGTGCCGTTGTTCTGCGTGGTGTCGGAGGCGGTGAAGATCCCGCCCACGTTCACCGTCGCCGGCGGATTGCCGACCGCCGTCACGATCAGGTTTCCGCCCACCTGCACACTGACCTGAATCCAGAAGGCCGTGCCGCTGGGGCCGCCATGGGTGTTGGCGTCGGAGATCAGAATCGTGTTCGCGCCTCCCACCTTGAAGTACGCGAGGTTGGTGGTGGAGAAGGTGGCATTGCCGCTCTCTGTCACGCAGTTCGAGCCGGAGCACTCCATCGCCTGGGTCAGCGGATTCCCGTTGAGAAAAACGCGCCCCGTGTCGTCCACATTGGCCGCGCCGGTCAGCGAGACCGCGGTAACGCCAGCAGGCACGTTGAAGGTGGCCTTGAAGTAGCCGCCGTTGGCGTCGCCGCTGGTGGGAACCGGCGCGATATTCACCACCACCGTCCCCGCGGGCGCGCCGGGGGGAACGTTTGTGTAGGTGCCGAAGGCCCCCACGGCCACAGGGATGAAGCTCAGGCCCGCCGCCCCCGAGGCGGAGTTCAGCCCGGCCTCTGTCCAGTTGGCTACCTTGGCGCCCAGCGTGGTCGAGTCGCTCTTGAGCGTCACCAGCGGCGTCAGGTTGGGGCTGTTCGCCGGCCGGGCCTGCCCCGCGGCGTAACTCGTCCCCAGCGAGACGGCGGCAAAGAAGACAATAGCCAGACTTGCCAGCACTTTCGCGGCAAACCCACGAACGAATGAACGCGAGTTCTTCATTGGAAACCCCCTCCGGGGCGTCGAATCGCTTTCCCCTTGGCAAGACCTTCCAGACGCGAGGCCGCGCGCCATTCGCGACAGCCATGAGCGCCGGGGAGTTGACACAAAGATGTTCTGCCTGTTCCTGAGAATCGTCAAGACGGATAAGGTGTTGCCAGCCTCCGCTCAGTGAGGGTTACGAAAGAAACCAAAATGGGAAATCTCTCGTGTAAATGGACCGACCCCGTTCGTTTTCAAATGGCGTCTGGAGGGAGGCGCGCGCCGGGTGCCCCCCAAAAACAGCAACGTCGAAACGGGGAGTCTGCGGGTGCCCCACCCTCGCCGCGTCCTTGTTTTTGCGGCTATACCGGTTCCAGAAAAGCTGTACCCCGAAAGCGATAGACTCAAGTGGCATTTTCCTCAAGAAAATGGCACCCTGCACAATGCCATCAAAGGCACGGAAATTCTGGAACCGGTCTAAGGTGGGCTGGCACACAGGTGGCCGTCGATTCGCTTTGAAAGGGCACGGCTTCAGTCGTGCCGCAAGGAGCATGAAATGAGCCGGCCTTTAGCCCCTGGGGGATGGTTTCCTGTGAGGTAACTCTCATTTCGAGCCTGTTAAGGACGACTGTTTTTCTGGCGAACGACACCAGGGCGGGCTGCCACGACCCTCGCCCGCCCTCCGCAACGGCGCCCCGCGAGGGCGATGGTGTACTCTGGTGAGCGAGCTGGAAAGCGTTTACTGAGGGAGGCTTTACTTCCATGTCCATCGTCGCCGGCGTCGACTTCGGCACCCTGAGCGTTCGCGTCACCCTTGTTGATAGCAAAAATGGCCCCATCGGCACCGCCTCGGCCAGCTACCCGCTGCACCGCCGCCGCGAAGACCCCGACTTCGCCACGCAGTCGCACGCCGACCAGATGAACGCACTGGCCGAGGCCACCCGCCGCGTGCTGGCCGAAACAGGCATTGCCGGCCAGGCTATCGAAGCCATCGCCCTCGACACCACCGGTTCCTCGGTCATCCCCGTCGGCGCCGGTCTCGTCCCCCTCGACGACTACTACCTCTGGTGCGACCACCGCGCCCACGCCGAAGCCCAGCTCATCACCGCCAAGGCGCATGAGCTTGGCTTCGAGGGCATCGAGTGGTGCGGCGGCGTTTACTCCCACGAGTGGGGCTTTGCCAAGCTCCTCCACTGGCTCCGCCACAATCCCGAAAAAAGAACAAAACTCGTCACCGCCCTCGAGCACTGCGACATGGTCGCCGCCACACTGGCCGGCGTCACCCGCGTCGAGGACCTCAAGCGCTCGGTCTGCGCCATGGGCCACAAGTGGATGTGGAACCCCAAGTGGGGCGGCCTGCCGCCGGAGTCCTTCCTCGTCGCCGTCGATCCGCTCTTTGCCGGCGTCCGCACCAAGCTCGGCGGCGAGTACCTCACCAGCGACCACCTCGCCGGCCACCTCACCGCCGAGTGGGCGGAGAAGCTCGGCCTCAAGGCCGGCATCCCCATCCCCGTCGGCGCCTTCGACGCGCACTGGGACGCGCTCGGCTCGAACATCCGCGAGGGCGACGCGGTCAACGTCGTCGGCACCTCCACCTGCATCATCGCCATGGCGCGCAAGGCAGAACTCGTACCCGGCGTCTGCGGCGTCGTCCCCGGCTCGGTGCATCCGGAGTATACCGGCATCGAGGCCGGCCTCTCCGCCGTAGGCGACATCTTCGACGCGGTGGCCCGCCGTGCCGGAACTACCGTGGCCGAGCTCTCCAAAGGCCTCGAAGACTATCGCGCCGGCCAGACCGGCCTCCTGCGCCTGAGCTGGGACAACGGCGACCGCACCGTCCTGGTCAACCCCGAGCTCGGCGGCATCACCCTCGGCTGGAACATGGTATCGACGGCCCAGGACGAGCTCTTCGCCGCCATCGAAGGCACCGCCTTCCACACCCGCATCATCCTGGAGCGCATGGCCGAGCACGGCGTCCGCATTGACCGTGTGATCAACGCCGGCGGCATCCCGCAGAAGAACGAAGTCCTCAACCGCATCTACGCCAACGTCCTCAACAAGCCGGTCCTCGTGCCCGCCGGCGTGCCCACCTCGCTCGGCTCCGGCATCATCGCCCTCGTCGCCGCCGGCACTTACAAGACCATTGAGGAAGCCCAGGCCGCCGTCTGCCTGCCGCTGCGCAATGTTGAACCCGACCCCGCGGCCGCCGCAATCTACCAGCAGCTCTACCCGCTCTACCGCGACGTCTACTTCGCCATGGGCTTGAAAAACGCCGCGCCTATCGCCCTCGGCCGCATCCTGCCGGAACTACGCCGCATCGCCGCCGAAGTCCACAAGGCTGGTTGAGAACCAAGATTGCCTCTGCAACTCAGGGAGCGATGCCCAGGAATGCTGAAATAGCATGTGCCAGGGTACGACTCTAAGGCCTCGGAAAAGCCGAAGAACCATGTGTCAGGGCACGACTTCAGTCGTGCCGATGCAGCAGCAAAAACGATGAGGGCTTTAGCCCCTGCGGAACGCCCTCAAGGAAGCCACAGAAGAATGTGTTAGGGCACGACTTCAGTCGTGTCGAAAGCGACCAAAAAGGAGGGTGGGCTTTAGCCCCTGCGATGTCGAAACCTTCCCGCCCATCGGACCCGATGAACGCCACCGCATGCGCGCGAACTTTCTTCACCACCACCCGCACCGCCGCCGGGCGCTCCCTCTTCCAGACCGAACGCATGGCCCTGCTCTTCATCGACGTCCTCCGCGCCCAAATGCGCTCCGGCAAAATGCGTATCCATGACTTCGTCGTCATGCCCAATCACGTCCACATCCTTCTCACCGTCCCCGCTGAGACGACCCTGGAGAAGGCCATGCAATTGATCAAGGGCGGGTTCTCGTTTCGCGCCGGCAAGGAGCTGGGATTCAAGGGCGAGGTCTGGCAGCGAGGCTACTCCGATGTGCTCGTTGACAACGAAGTGAGTTTCGAGCAGCATCGGGAGTACATTGCGAACAATCCCGTAAAAGCAGGGCTTGTGCAATCTCCGGACGAGTATCCATACGGGTCGCTGTTTCTCAAGAAACAAAAGCACGCAGGGGCTAAAGCCCAGGTTTTAGAGCACGCTATCGGCACGACTGAAGTCGTGCCCTGACACATGGTCATCAACGCACCAGAGCGTGGTGCAAGATCAGACGCGGCAGAAGAGACGCGGCGAAGAAGAACTGAAACTCGAAGATCGGGTGAATCAAACTCAACGGAGCAAACGTATGAAGCGCCGGAATTTTCTGAAGACAGTCGCAGCCTCGGCCGCGGCGCTGACCTTTGTCCGCCGCGCCGCTCTCGCCGCCGAGGCCGACAGCCACATCGAAATCCTTCTCGACGAGCCCATAGGCGCCATCGCCCCGGAGATCTACGGCCATTTCACCGAGCACCTGGGCACCGTCATCTACGACGGCATCTACGTCGGCGAAAACTCGAAGATTCCCAACCAGTTCGGCCTGCGCTCGGCGCTCATCGAAAAGATGCGCGCCATCCATGCCCCGGTCATCCGATGGCCCGGCGGCTGCTTCGCCGACAGTTACGACTGGCGCGACGGCATCGGCCCCAAGGACAAGCGCCCGCGCCGCACCAACTTCTGGACCGACAATTACCCCGCGTCCATCAAGGACAAAAACATCCCCCAGGTCTTCGACCCCAACGCATTCGGCACCGACGACTTCGTGCGCTTCACCCATCTCTGCGGCGCCGAGCCTTACATCGCGGCCAACGTCCGCTCGCTCACCCCGCTCGACTTCGACCACTGGGTGGAGTACTGCAACTCGCCCAAGGGCACGACGACGCTGAGCGAAATCCGCGCCGCCGCCGGGTCGCCCGATCCCTACAACGTCCGCTATTGGGGCGTGGGCAACGAGAGCTGGGGCTGCGGCGGCAACTTCGAGCCGGAAGACTATGCCATCGAGTTCAAGCGCTTCACCACCTGGATTCCCGGCTACGGGGTGCCGCTGCGCCTGGTCGCATCCGGCCCCAACTCCGACGAGCAGGCGTGGACCCGCGGCTTCTTTAACAAGCTCTTTCGCGGCCAGCCCTCGCACGACACCCGCGGCGTCTGGGGCCTCAGCGTGCATCACTACGCCACCAACCTCTCGCGCGGCAAGACCAACGACTGGGACGCCGAGAAGGGTGACGCGCTCGCCTTCGCGCCCATCGACTGGTACGAGCTCTGCCGCGAGGCCGACCGCATGGAGTCGATCGTCCTCGACCACTGGACCGCCCTGGGCGAGTGGGACCTCGACCGCAAGATCCGGCTCGTCGTCGACGAGTACGGCCCCTGGTACAAGCCCGGCACCGAGACCTCGCCCGAGCAGTTGCTCGGCCAGACCATCACCGTGCGCGATGCCGTCGCCACCGCACTCACTCTCGACACCTTCAACCGCCACGCCGACAAGGTGGGCATGGCCGCCTGCGCGCAACTAATCAACAACCTGAACGCGCTCTTCCTCTCGCACGGGGACCAGTTCACGACCACGCCGAATTACAACGTCTTCGAGATGTACGCGGCGCACCAGGGCGCAACGGCCGTGCGCGCCGAGTTCAGCTCGCCCGAGGCGCGCTGGGACCGCGACGGCAAGCCGGCCACCTTCTGGGGACTGAAGGGCTCGGCCTCGCTCAAGGGTAAGCGGCTGACGCTGACCGCGGTGAACCCCGACGTGAGCCAGCCGCGCGAGACATTCATCGCGCTGCGCGGGGCCACGGCCAAGGCGGCGCGGGCGTGGATGGTGGCCGAAAGCGACATCCACGCGCATAACACGCTGGGCCAGCCCGAGCAGGTCAGGACGCGCACGGCCGAGGTCGGCCTGCGAACCGGTGGGCTGAGCTTCACCTTCCCGCCGGCCTCGGTGACCAGGATCGAGGTGGAGCTGGAGTAGCGGAACCAGCGCAGTTAGCGGAGCTAGCGGGGCTGGCGGAGTTGACGCGGGCTGGCGGAGTCGGCGCAGTTCGGGAAGCTCTGGCCGGCAGAAGCCTGTCGCCCCGCGTCGTTGGCGCAGTGTTGGTTAGCCCCGCGCTTCAGCGCTTGCAATTACCCACAAGTCCGCATTTCTTTTCAAGGACTTACGAAAAGGCCAGTAGAATGCCCGTTTCTCGGTCCTTTGAAATAGAAGCTCCGCTGCCCTCCAACGCCGGAAGATGCTCAAGTCCTCGCCAAAATCGCGCTCGCGCGAAGATGCGGGTAATTGCAAGCGCTGAAGCGTGGGGTCGGCAAGACCCTCAATGGACCCGGAGTCCCGTAGGGACGGCGCTTCCGGCTCCTGCGCATCCCTCTCGCGCTCTTGCCCGCAGCCTGTTTAGCCTCGAGGGGACGGGAAGCCCACATTCAGAACTGGTTCGGAGTTTTCCTGGCCAGGACGAGGCTCGTCCTTCCCCTCCCCTTGCGCAACTTGAAAGACGCGGCCATGCCTTGCCCCGCCGGGTCACCGGATTCTCACGTGCAATCGCCGCCCCGCCAGCGCCCGAAGGCGCGCCGCCGCTTGCGCACCCCTGGGTGCGGGGGTTTACCGTGGATTCACTCCCGCTCGGGAAGGAGAACTGTGTCTTCTCATACTTTGCGTACTCCCGCTTCCCTTCTCTTCTCCGCTTTACTGACCATTGTTGCTGCCGGCGCACAGCAGCCCGCGGAGCCCTGGAACGCACCGCATTTTTCCATCGATCCGAAGGCGCTCTATGAAGCGGCCTCGGCGGTGAAGGCGCCGGACGGAACCAACGTCACGCTGCTGGCCGACGATCAGAGCTACTCCTTCGACGAGTCGGGGCGCATCCGCCACGTGGCGCATTACGTCTACAAGATCCTCACCCAGAAGGGCGCCGAGGGATGGGACGCGCTCTCCGTCGGCTGGGAGCCCTGGCACGAGCAGCGGCCGCAGATCCGCGTGCGGGTGATCGCGCCCGATTACACCGTGAGGGAGCTGGACCCCAAGGCCATCACCGAGGAGCCGGCGCGCGGCGGCGACTACAAGAGCTACGGCGACGGCAAGCGGCTGAAGGCGCCCTTCCCGGCCATTGCTCCGGGCGTGGTCGTGGAAGAGGAGTACATCGAGAACGAGAACGAGCCCTTCTTCGCGCCCGGCCACGTGGGCCGCTTCACGCTGGGCGAGGAGCGGGTTCCAGTGGAGCACAGTCATGCGGTCTTCGAGGCGCCGGCCGCGCTGCCGCTGCGCACGGCCACGCTGCTGCTGCCTGACCTGAAGCCGGTGCGCACCGAGGC
>JBAVMZ010000186.1:0-6705 GCA_049690595.1 Occallatibacter sp.
GGCCAATCCCACCCGCGGCCTGCGTCTCGCCCTGCGTCTGCGCCACATCCCGGTCGCCGCCACCTTCCTCGACAGGCGTCCGCTCGCCCGCGTCCTGCTCAAGGCCATCCGCATCCACCAGTGGGCCAAGAACATCCTCCTTGCCCTGCCTCTGCTGCTCTCACACCGGCTCACGCTCGCCTCGGTCTCCGCTGTGGTCGCCGGCTTCTTCTGTTTCAGCTTTATGGCCTCAGCCAATTACCTGGTCAACGACCTGCTCGACATCGAGAGCGATCGCCGCCACCCCTCCAAGCGCTTCCGTCCCTTTGCCGCCGGCGATCTCTCCGTCGCCGGCGGCCTGGTCCTGGCCGTGCTGCTGGCCGCCGCCTCGCTCTCCTTGCTTCCGCTGCTGCCGGCGGCCTTCGCCCTCTGGCTCCTGCTCTATATCGTCTCCACCGCCAGCTACTCCTTTTATTTCAAGCGCGTCGCCCTCGTCGATGTGCTCATGCTCTCCGGTCTTTACACCCTCCGCATGTTGGCCGGCGGCGCCGCCACCGGAACCGAGATCTCTCACTGGCTGGCCGGCTTCTCCATCTTCCTCTTCCTTTCCCTCGCCATGGTCAAGCGCTTCAGCGAGCTGGAGAATCTGCGCGAGCGCGGCGCCGCCACCATCCACGGCCGCGGCTACCTCGTCACCGACCTCGAACAGGTGCGCAGCTTCGGCACCGCCAGCGCCACCGCCGCCGTCGTCGTCTTCGCCATGTACATTTCCCGGCCCGACGTCGCCGCCCTCTACAAGCACGCCGGCCGCCTCTGGCTCGTCGTCCCCCTCATGCTCTTCTGGCTCTACCGCGTCTGGCTCCTCGGCTCCCGCGGCGAGATGGACGAAGACCCGGTGGTCTTTGCCATTCGCGATCGCGTCAGCCTCGCCGTCGGGGCCTGCGTCTTCCTGGTCGCCCTGCTCTCCCTTTAGTCGTCCACCGGCCTTGCCGCCCCACGAGGCATGAAGCCGTAGCGCCGGCGTCCTCGCCCGCGTTCGCCTCCGGCAGGACTGTGGGGTGGGCTGGCACCAACCCAAGCCGCCCGGCCGCCTCTCACTTCGCGGTACGCCCCACACAACCCGCCGCCGCAATCCGGTGTCTAACCCTCCGGAACGAATGCCCTCCGTTCGACCCCGCCGCCGCGCAAGCCTCCTGTTCTACTATGGTGTTTCAAGAGGAATCCGACGCGGCGGTCGCTCTCCAACCCAGGCGGCTCTCCGCCAAACGGTGAAACGGCCAGCGCCGGCCGGGCGCGCCTGCTCAAGCTCACAGGAAAGCCCGTTCACCCGCAACCCGGCTAGAGGAGCGGTACCAGACTTATGTGGATTGTCCGGCTTGCGCTCAGGCGGCCCTACACCTTCGCCGTCTTCGCGCTCTTGATTCTCATCCTCGGCGTCTTCTCGATCCTCGAGATGCCCACCGATATCTTCCCCAACATCGACATCCCCGTCGTTACGGTGATCTGGGGCTACTCCGGCCTCTCCGCGCAGGAGATGGCCATGCGCATGGTCACGCCCAGCGAGCGCGTCATGACCTCGACGGTCAACGACATCGAGCACATCGAATCCCAGTCGCTGGCCGGCATCGGCGTCATCAAGATTTTCTTCCAGCCCCACGTGGACATCGCCAATGCCGTCGCGCAGGTCACGGCCGTCAACCAGGTCATGCTGCGCGCCCTGCCTCCGGGCACCACGCCGCCCTTCATCATCCAGTACAACGCCTCCAGCGTCCCCGTCCTCCAGCTCGGCCTCTCCGGGCAGGGCCTCAACGAGCAGCAGTTGAACGACCTCGGCCAGAACAGCATCCGCGTCCAGTTGGCCACCGTCGAGGGCGCCTATACCCCCTTCCCCTACGGCGGCAAGCAGCGCCAGATTCAGGTCGACCTCGACCTCCAGGCCCTCCAGGCCAAGGGCCTCTCGCCGGTCGACGTGGTCACCGCGGTCTCGGCGCAGAACCTGATTGCCCCGGCCGGCACCATGAAGATCGACCGCTTCGAGTACGCGGTCGAGACCAACTCCTCCCCCGAGGTCGTCGACGAGCTCAACAACCTGCCCATCCGGCAGGTCAACGGCGCCACCATCTACGTCCGCGACGTCGCCCATGTTCGCGACGGCTCGCCCCCGCAGACCAACATCGTCCGCGTCGACGGAAGCCGAGCCATCCTGATGAGCATCATGAAGATCGGCTCCTCCTCCACCCTCGACATCATCTCCGGTGTGAAGAAGAAGCTCACGGAGATCTCGGGCCAGCTCCCGCCGCAGCTCCAGATCAATACCCTCTCCGATCAGTCCATCTTCGTCCGCGGCGCCATTGACGGCGTCGTCCGCGAGGCCATCGCCGCCGCCTGCCTCACCGCCGTCATGATCCTTGTCTTCCTCGGCAGTTGGCGCTCCACGATCATCATCGCCGTCTCCATCCCGCTCTCCATCCTCTGCTCGCTCATCATGCTCTCGGCCCTGCACGAGACCATCAACATCATGACCCTCGGAGGCATGGCCCTGGCCGTCGGTATCCTTGTCGACGACGCCACCGTCGCCATCGAGAACATCAACCGCTATCTCGAGCAGGGCAGGGAGCTGGAGCAGGCCATCCTCGACGGCTCGGCGCAGATCGCCGTCCCCGCCCTCGTCTCCACGCTGGCCATCTGCATCGTCTTCGTGCCGATGTTCTTCCTCTCCGGCGTCGCCCGCTACCTCTTCGTCCCCATGGCCGAGGCGGTCGTCTTCGCCATGCTCGCCAGCTATCTGCTCTCCCGGACCGTCGTGCCCACCATGGCCAAGTACCTGCTCAAGGAGCACGACGACGAAGAAGTCCGGGCCCGCGCCGCCAGCCGCAACCCCTTCGTCCGCTTCCAGAACGCCTTCAACCTCGGCTTCGCTCTCTTCCGCAATGCTTATCTCCGCCTGCTCACCCTCTGCGTCGACAACGCCGTCGTCTTTCTCCTCCTCTTTCTCGCCTTTGCCGTTGGCTCGGTCGCCCTGCTCACACCCCAGCTCGGCCAGGACTTCTTCCCCTCCGTCGATTCAGGCCAGTTCAAGATTCACGTCCGCGCCCGCACCGGCACCCGCATTGAAGAAACCGCCGCCCTCTGCGACCACATCGACTCCACCATCCGCCAGGAGATCCCCGCCAGAGAGATCGTCACCATCCTCGATAACGTCGGCCTGCCCTACTCCGGCCTGAATCTGGCCTACTCCACCTCGGCCCCCATCGGCCCCGCCGACGCCGACATCCAGGTTCAGCTCAGCAAAGACCACCACCCCACCGGCGACTACGTCGAGCACCTGCGCAAGACCCTCGCCAACCAGTACCCCGGCGTCACTTTCTACGTCCTGCCCGTCGACATCGTCACCCAGATCCTCAACTTCGGCCTCGCCGCGCCGCTCGACATCCAGATCGTCGGCCCCAACCTCTACGGCAACCGTGCCCTCGCCGAGAAGATCCTCAACGAAATCCGTTACGTTCCCGGCGCCGCCGACTCCCGCATTCAGCAGCCCTTCGACTATCCCCGCATGAATGTCACCGTCGACCGCACCCGCGCCGAGGCCCTCGGCCTCACCCAGAAGGATGTCACCCAGAGCCTGCTCGTCGCCCTCAGCGGCAGCTTTCAGACCACCCCCAGCTTCTATCTCGACTGGCGCACCGGCGTCACTTACAACGTCGCGGTCCAGGCCCCGCAGTACAACGTAAAATCCCTCGCCGACCTCAAGGGCCTTCCGCTTCCCAATTCCGCTCAGCCCATGGCGGCTTCCCTGGCCCCGGCCACCGCCGCTCCCGGCATCTCCCGCCCCATCCAGATCCTCGACAACGTGGCCACCATCACCCCGGCGGCCGAGCCCGGCACCGTCAGCCACTACGATGTCCAGCCCGTCATGGACATCTTCGCCAACGTCAACGGCACCGACCTCGGCTCGGTCACCCGCAAGGTGGAAGCCATCCTCGCCCGCCACGAATCCGAACTGCCGCGCGGCTCCCACTTCACCCTCCGCGGCCAGAGCGAGACCATGAAGACCTCTTACATGGGCCTGCTCATCGGCCTCGCCTTCTCGATCCTTCTGGTCTACCTGCTGATCGTGGTCAACTTCCAGTCCTGGCTCGATCCGTTCCTCATCATCTCCGCGTTGCCCGCCGCGCTGGCCGGCATCGTCTGGTTCCTCTTCCTCACCAACACCCGCCTGTCGGTCCCCGCCCTCACCGGCGCCATCATGTGCATGGGCGTGGCCACCGCCAACTCCATCCTCGTGGTCAGCTTCGCCCGCGAGCAGCTCGAAGTCCTCGTCGGCGACGCCCGCGAGGCCGCCCTCATGGCCGGCTTTGTCCGTCTCCGCCCGGTCCTGATGACCGCTCTGGCCATGATCATCGGCATGGTTCCCATGTCCCTCGGCCTCGGTGACGGCGGCGAGCAGAACGCACCGCTGGGCCGCGCCGTCATCGGCGGCCTGCTGCTGGCCACCGTGGCCACCCTTTTCTTTGTCCCCGCTTTCTTCTCGCTGGTCCATGGACGCATCGAGCGCCACCGCCACAGAATGGCCCCCGCCGTCACGGCCGACGAATTCGACGATATCCCGGAGTAACCGCATGAGCGACGCAACCCACCCCAACCCGCAACCGGCGCCCGACCCCCAGAACGCCCCGGAGACCACACCCGAGCAGCGCCCCATCTCGTCCCGGCTCGCCGTCGGCCTGCTCCTGCTCGTGGCCCTGGTCACCATCGCGCTGGCCGTCACCGGCTATCTCCGCCGCCAGGCTCACGACCGCGACCTCGTCCAGACCACCAACGAGCTGGCCGCGCCCACCGTCCTCGTCGCTCCGCCCAAGCCCGGCTCGCCGCTCACCAGCTTCGTCCTCCCCGGCAACGTGACCGCTTTCACCGATTCGCCTATCTACGCCCGCACCTCCGGCTACCTCAAACGCTGGTACTTCGACATCGGCTCCCGCGTCAAGAAAGGCGCACTGCTCGCCGAGATCTCCACCCCCGAACTCGACCAGCAGCTCCGCCAGGCCGAAGCCGAACTGGCCACCGCCCAGGCCCAGGCCAACAACGCCCGCATCCAGGCCGAGCGCTACTCCTCGCTCGTCACCACCGACGCCGTCTCCCGCCAGGACACCGACACCTACGTCAACCAGGCCACAGCCACCGCCGCACAGGTCCGCTCCGCCCAGGCCAACATCGACCGCCTCCGCGAGCTCCAGTCCTTCGAAAAGATCTACGCCCCCTTCGACGGCGTCGTCACCGCACGCACCGTCGACACCGGCCAGCTCATCGACACCGGCGCCGGCAAGGAACTCTTCCACCTCCAGGCCATCCAGACCCTCCGCGTCTACGCCAACCTGCCGCAGGTCTACTCGGCCACCGTCCAGCGCGGCTCCAAAATCGACCTCACCTTCGCTGAGCGTCCCGGCCGCACCTTCCAGGGCACGCTTGTCCGCACCGCCGACGCCATCGACCCCACCAGCCGCACCCTGTTGGTCGAAATCGACCTAGACAACCGTGGCGGCGAACTCTTGCCCGGTTCTCTCGCCCAGGTCCACTTCAAGACGCCCCCGGCCGGCCCCTCCATGATCGTCCCCGTCTCCGCGCTCATCTTCCGCCGCGAGGGCCTCCGCGTCGGCACCGTCGGCCAGGACGGCAAGGCCCATCTCGCCCCCGTCGTCATCGGCGAGGACGACGGCGCACAGGTCCAGATCGTCTCCGGCCTCGCTCCTGCCGACAAGGTCATCCAGGATCCGCCCGACTCGCTCATCGAAGGCGAGCCCGTCCGCATCGTCGCTCCCGCCACCCAAACCCAGGCCGGAGGCAAATGACCATGCCGGATCTTCCCGTTCCTCCGCCAGCCAGTGCAAAATCACAAAGCTGTCATCCTGAGCGAGCGCAGCGAGTCGAAGGATCCGCGGTTGCTTTTTGCCAGCCCCAGCAGCGCAGCCGGGCGCCCCACCCTCGCCGCGTCTTTGTTTTTGCGGCTAGGGTGGGAGCCGCAATCCTAGCCTCCCTCCCGCTCCTTCTCGCCGGCTGCAAGCCCGTCGGCCCCGACTACTCCCGCCCCGCCTACCAGCCCCCCGCGGCCTACAAGGAAACCGGCGCCAGCGCCCTCCAGCCCCCGCCCGCCCCGGCCAACGGCGGCGCCTGGCAGCCCGCCTCGCCCTCCGACGGTCTCCTCCGCGGCGCCTGGTGGCAGGTCTACCAGGACCCGCAACTTAATCAGCTCGAAGAACGCGTCGCCCAGGCCAACCCCACCCTGCTCCAGGCCGCCGAAAACTATCTCGCCGCCCGCTCCCTCGCCGCCGCCGCGCGCTCCAGCCTCTTTCCCACTTTCTCCCTCGGCGCCTCCGGCACCCGCGCCAACGTCTCCTCCAACGGCCCCTCTTACGCTCCTGGCAAGCCCACTACCTACACCGATCTCTCCCTCACCGGCCAGGCCAGTTGGGAGCCCGACTTCTGGGGCCGCATCCGTCGCACCATCGAGTCCTCCCAGGCCGCCGCCCAGGCCGCCGCCGCCGACCAGGCCGCCGTCGACCTCAGCCTCCATGCCGAACTCGCTCAGGACTACTACGCCCTCCGCGGCCTCGACTCCCAGACCCGCCTGCTCACCGCCATTGTCGCCGACCTCCAGGGTCAGCTCGACCTGACCCAGCGCCGTCTCCAGGGCGGCGTGGCCACGGCTGCCGACGTCGCCCTGGCCCAGAC
>JBAVMZ010000187.1:0-2397 GCA_049690595.1 Occallatibacter sp.
GCTTCGAGGGTCCGGCCGGCTACCTCCACGGCGGCGTCATCGCCACCCTGCTCGACGAGGCGATGAGCAAGTCGGTGCGGGCCACCGGCATCGCTGCCATGACCCACACCATGGAGGTCGACTACCACCGCCCGGTCCACTCCGGCGCCCCCATCCGCATCGAGGGCCGGCTCCTGGGCCACGAAGGTCGCAAGCACTGGACCGAGGCGCGGATCCTTGACGCCCGCGGCCACCTGCTGGCCTCGGCCAAGGGGCTCTTCCTCGAAGTGCGCCCCCGCTGACCGATCGTCGCGCTACCGCCCGGTGCCGGACGGGCTTAACCTGTCAGTGGATCATGTTGATGGTCTCCTGGGTGACCGTGTCGAAGGTGGTCACCGCCTTGGAGTTCGCCTCAAAGGCCCGCTGCGCGATGATCAGGTCGCTGAACTCGGCGGAGATGTTGACGTTCGACTCCTCGAGCGACCCGTCTTCGACCGTGCCCCGGCCGGCCGTTCCCGAGGTCCCGATGGAGGCGGTTCCGCTGGCCAGGGTCGTCGCATAGTCGCCGTTGCCCTCCAGCGTCAGTCCCTGCACGTTGGCCACGCTGGCGACCGCAAGCCTGCCAACCGCGAGTTGCTGCCCGTTGGAGAACGTTGCCGATACCGTGCCATCGGACCCGATGGTGAATCCCTGGTACTGGCCGCTGGCATACCCATTCTGCGTCGTCGTCGAGACCGCGGAGGCCGCTGCCACCTGGCTGATCAATGGCGTTCCGCTCGAACTCAACAGGTTCCAGTTCATGCTCAGGTTCGCCGCTCCATCCGACAGGCCGGTAAAGCTCAGCGGAATCGCCGAGAGCTGGCCGGCCCCCGGGCCCACCGGCGTGGCAGTGCCGCCCGTCGGCGTCACCGAAACCAGGTTTCCGCTCGAATTGAAGGTCATCGTACCGGTGACCGGCGTCGAGGTGCCGGAGCTGAAATCCCCGGCCGGCAGCGCTACCGAGTAGCTCCAGGTGTTCGGCGCGGTCTCCGTGTAGGTCACCGTGGCCACGTGGCTCACGCCCAGCGAGTCGTAGATCGTAATCTGCGCGGGGAATGAACTCCCCGCCACCGCGCCCGCATTCAGATTGGCCGTAATGCCGAAGGTGGTCGTCGCTTGCGGCTGCTGCACCTGGCCCACCGGAATACTGATCGCCGTCAGCGGCGCGTTGGTGTTGACCACGCCGTTCACCGCCGGGTAGCCCATCACGCTCAGGCCATTCGAGGTGATCAGATTGCCGCTCGCGTTCAGCGAGAAGTTCCCGGCCCGGGTGTACTCCCGGCTGCCGCTGCCCGCATCCACCACAAAGAAACCATTCCCGTTCAGCGCCACATCGGTGGCGCTCCCGGTTGAGTTGATCGAGCCCTGAGTGAAGGAGGTCTCATTGGACGCCACCTGCACACCGGCGCCTACCTGAATCTTGTCCCCCGAACCGGTCGAGCCAATCTCCTGATAAAACAGGTCGGAGAAGTTCGTCGTCTGCGCCTTGAAGGCCGTCGTGTTCATATTCGCCAGGTCGTTGGCGATCGTGTTCAGGGCCGTCGAATCGGACTCGAGGCCGGTCAGCGGAATGAAGAAACTGGCCATACTGGTTCTCCTGTGGTTGACTTCCGTATTTTGCCGGCCCCGAATCCGCCGGAGGAGTGTGTTGCCGCCGCTGCTCAGGGCCGGCGGTGAATCGAGTGCGGGCGCGCCTCGCCGCCCAGGGAGCGTGCCACGCGCTCGGATGCCGACGTGGGGGCAGGAATGCCCAGGTTCCCCTGCGTTGCACCGGCCGCATGAGGGCCGAGCAGGCTTGCCGCGCCAGAGAGCCCTTCCGCCAGCCGGTCTCCGGTCTTCTCCGGCGCGGCTGCCAGCTGCGCTCCGGTCTGGGCATGCGCACTGGCCGCGCCGGCGGTTTCCTGCCCGGAGGTCGGTGCGCTCGCGGTGTTCGACGTGCCCAGCGCCGTGGAGAGGTTTTGATTGATGCTGATCAACTGCTCCAGGCTGTTCACCGCGACCAGTTGGTTGATGTACTCGTTCGGATCGGTCTGCGCCGTTGGGTCCTGGTTCTGCATCTCAGTCACCAGCAGAGTCAGAAAGTCGTTGGCCGAGATCGAAGCAGAGTTGTTTGAGTTCGTGTTGCCGCCTCCGCCGCCCCCGCTCCCCGGCCCGGCCAGCGGCGATGCGTGGCCGCCGAGCTCCTTCCCTCGCGTTGTTTCCTGGTTCCAGATTCCCGCTGCTGCCACCATAGCTTCCCCTTTCCCTTGCATGTTCCCTATGACATCCCTACGCCATTACGGACACGTGCATCCCCGGCTCTCCCGGAAGCCGGCCTGCGGCGGCCGGATGGAGTCCCGGCCCGCTCTCCGCGGCCGGATCGGATCGCTCGCCCTGGGC
>JBAVMZ010000188.1:0-1538 GCA_049690595.1 Occallatibacter sp.
GGGCACGGGGCTGAGCCCAACCGACCGCACGCCCGAGGCCACGCGGCGCGTCCTGGACCGCGAGGCGCCGGGGCTGGCCGAGGCGATGCGCTTTGCCGGGGCCGAGCGCAACCGCTTTGCCTGGCTCTCGCGCGGCGTCGCGGGACTGAAAGGGCGCACCCTGATCGTGAACCTGCCGGGCAGCGAGCGCGGCGCGGTGGAGAGTCTCACGGCGATTCTGCCGCTGCTCCGGCACGGGCTTGATGTCGCGGCGGGCGGGCAGAGTCATCCGGGGAGCAGCCAGGGAAACCTGCGCAGGTGTTAGCCCCGGGGGCGATTCCCGCAGGGGCTGAAGCCCGACAACTTTTCAGCGTCTTGCGGCACGACTGAAGTCGTGCCCTGACACATTTTTCGTGCCATTTGTCGAGTTTTCCGTAGCCTCTAAAGTCGTTCCCTGACACATTTTTCGTGCCATTTGTCGAGTTTTCCGCAGCGTGCCCTGGTGCTTTTCGTGCCATTTGTCGAGTTTTCCCGCAGCCTGTGGAGTCGTGCCCTGGTTACTCCTTGGTCTTGCATGCTGAGTGGCTGGCGCGGGGAGGTCCCGGCTCAGGGGGCTCCCTGCTGCGCGGGCAGTTCGAGCTCGCAGCGGGCGGCGAAGCCCTTCGCGTTGTCGACGAGCCGCACCCAGCGCGGGGTGAAGCAGTAGAGGGAGCTGGCGCGGAGAGCGAGCCGGAGCGCCGGGTTCAGTTGGAAGCGCTCGGCGTAGCGGCCGGCGACGGACTTGCGCTCGGGGCCGCTGGGGACCAGGCGGACCGAGCCGCGCATCTCGACGCCGAGAATCCTGCGCCAGTCGTCCGTCGGCCGGTAGACGGAGACGGAAACCAAGGGATCGCGCAGGCAGTTTCCGCTGTGCGCCGAGCGCGGCGAGGAGAACCAGTAGAGGCGGAACTGCTCTCCGGCGAGGTAGAAGAGCGGCGTGGAGTGCGCGTGGCCGTCTTCGCCGGCCGTGGCCAGGGCCAGCGTGGACTCGGCGGCGAGCAGTGCGCGGATGGCGTCGAGCGCATCCATTCGAGACCATTGTAGGCGCTCGCCGGCTGGGTGAGATGGGCCCGGAGGCGCGGCCGGCTCGGGAGCGGCCTCCGCGGCGCCGTACGCGGTGCTCTGATACCTTCGTGCCCTTGAAACAGGCTTTTCCGTGGCCTGTACAATCGTTCCATGTCTCCGCCTCTTGGATCGCGCCACCGCTCGAAGACGCCCCCGCCGGGCGAAACCGGCCAGGAAGCGCTCTATCTGCGCTCGCTGAGCGAGCGGCAGGTGACGGTCTCGATCGAACTGCGCGACGGCGAGACCGTGCGCGGGTGGATCGAGTACTTCGACGAGGGTATGCTGCGGCTGACACGCGAGGGCAAGCCGAACCTCTTTATTTACAAGCACCAGATCCGCACCATCTCCGAGGCCGGCCACCGGCGCGGGCCGCGGCCTGGGGCTGCGGCGGCGAACGGGACCGGGACCAACGGCAACGGGGGAGCGGCATGAGCGTGGAACAGACGGTGGAGTTT
>JBAVMZ010000189.1:0-3673 GCA_049690595.1 Occallatibacter sp.
GGCCGTTGGCGGGAGCAACGGAAATTTCCGGCAGCGCCGGCTCCCGAGGCTGGCTCTGTGCCGGCGCGGCCGACTCGGCGGCTGAGGCCACGGTGGCGGGCGGCTGAGCGGCCAGAGTGCTGCTGTCGATGGCGGTCTCGGGGTTGGGTGCGGCCACCGGCGGGGCTTCTGCCGGCGCGGATGCGGAGGCAACCGAGGATGCGGCAGGCGGCTGGGCCGCGGGCTCGCCAGCCGGGCCGGGAACAAAGCGGGCCTCGGCGCGGAAGATGTGGAACTCACGGAAAGCAATGTCGTTGAGCAGAATCTGCTGGGGACTCCGGCCGATGCTGGCGAGGCTGGCCTTCTGGACCGCGGGCGGCGGGGCCGGTTCGCCGGCAGGCGCAGCTGGAGCAAGCGCGTCGCCCAGAGCCCTCAGGTCGGGCGATTGCGCCAGTGCGATGCCGCGGACGGGGCAGAAGTAGGTCTTGCCACCGATCTCAACCGGGCCGTATTCGACGGCAATGGCCGCGCGGGCGATCGGATTGCCGGGGTCCAGATCGGCGATGACGGTCAGGCGCAGAATGGTCCCGGAGTCGGGGTCGACCGTCATTTCGCCGTGATAGCCGGCGCGCTGGGTCAGGACGTTGATTTCCATCCCGTAGGCGGCCGTGGTGCAGCAGAAGCGAACGTCGTAGTGCGATCTGTCTTTGGGAACGGCGTAGCGAAAGACAGCGCGCGGGCCGGAGTCGCCCAGCTCCCAGTGGCTCCAGGTCAGGGTGCTGCGTGCGGCGTCGATGACCACGGTGCCGAGGATCGGGCCGAACTCGCCCCAGGTGGTCAGGCCGCGGTCTGGCGCCGGAGGATTGCCGTCTTTGCCTTTCCCCGCGTCGACGTACTCGCGGCCACCGCGATAGAGCACGGTGACGCGCGCCTTGCTGACCGGGCGCAAGGAAACCTCCTGAGCGGCGGTCGCGGGGCGGGACTCGAAGCGGAGCGTATCCCGCGCGGCAAACAGATTGGGCAGCAGCGGCAGCGTCTTGGCCAGGTAGTCGACGCTGAGGCTCAACATGCGCCGCTGCGTGGCCGCGTCGGGCGTGGCCGTGGCCGGAATCTCGCTGGCCGGAGGCGCCAGAAACGCCGAGCAGTCAGCAAGCGCCAGCAGCGCCTGGCGCGACTTCTCGCCCGGCAGTGCCGCCGACAACTGCGCCAGCCGCGCCGAGCTGAGCCGCTCGGTCAGCTCCAGGCCGGCAAGCCGATGCGAGAGATCTGCGTCCGAGCGGCTCTGCGTGGTGGCCAGAAGGCGCTCCAGTTGGTCGATCGAAGTGCGCTCGACGGCGATGGCGGGCAACGCCAAAGCAGCCAGAAGGAGTGAGACAACCCAATTGCGCATGGAAACCCCCGTGCCGGAGCGGCCGGTCTTCGATGCTTCGACACTCAAAGATAACCCCAGGCTACGGTGAAATGCACGGACAATCCCGTAGCGGCCGGAAATGCACTCCGGGCCGGGGGACCCCCTGCACACGTCAACACACCGAAGGGTACCCGCTTTGCAGGCTGCGCAAAAACCCGATCGGGCCTGCGGCGGATCGCTCCATACCGCGAGCAGCCACTGGCCCCACTTTGCGAGCAGCCACTCGCCCCGCGCCGCGAGCATCCATTCGCTCCACGTCGCGAGCATCCACTCGCCCCATGCCGCGAGCATCCACTCGCTCCATGACGCGAGCAGCCACTCGCCCCGCGCCGTAGGCGCACAGTTGATTAGCCCCGCGCTTCAGCGTGGGGTGGGCGCCAACATTATCTCCGGAGTCCCGTAGGGACCGCGCTTCAGCATCGTGCGCGCCTTTGCGAAAGGAATGGAAAGCCCAAACCAGGGGGCGCTCCCGTATTTGTCAAACAACGACCGCCGCCCCCAGCACGCAGCCTGAGCCCGCCCAGGCTCATCGGCCCGCCCCGAGCGCAGTCGCCGGAATCGTCACCGAACCCATGCGTCCCGTGCCCTCGTCCACCACGATCACCCGCAACGAACTGCCGGTCAGCGGTGCGTCCAGCCGCTGGTCGAAGGCCATGCCCTCCTTCTGAATACGCTGCCATGTGGCCGGTTTCAGATGCAGTCCGACGGTCTGACCGGTGACTTTCGCATGCAACGCGGCATCGTCGCGGTCGACCAGGAAGATGTACATCTTGCCAGTAGCGAAGTCGCCCTCTTGCGCCAGGTCGAGGCTCTCTGGCGCGATGACGATTTGTACCAGCTTGCCGTGTGCATCGGTTTGCGGCTTCGCGGTCAGAATCAACTCCGCGGCATCGGCGGGATTCCAGACAGCCGCCCGGAAGCGCTCCCGGAGCGAGGCCGGCTCGCGGGTGTAGAGGTAGCCTGTGCGGTACTGGAGCGTGAGATCCTTGCGTGCCGCAAGCCGCACGGCGATGTGGTGGTAGGCATCGTCGGCGGGCGTGGAGGGCGTGAAGCCGAGCAGGTAGGCGGCAGCCCCTTCGCCCGAGACGCGGTCCAGCTCGACGGCGATGTCACCGGCGCGGCGGAGCGCGCGTCCCCCGGTGCCGTCTGCCAGCGCGCGGATCTGCGGTGCGATAGGACGCGTGTCCTGTTTCATGGTGGCCGTGTCGCGGCCGGGTTTCGATCCTGCCAGAGCGTCGCCGAGATCGGCCAGCGAGGGATCGCGGCCTGACTTGCCCACAACCTGCACGTTGCGGTTGCCCAGATCGGCCGAGATGCCTCCGGCCTCAAGCTGCGAGGCATCCAACGGATAAATGCTGACGCGGGCGTCGTTCAGTGCCTCCTGCGCGCCCAGGCTTAGCGGGTCGGCGAAGCTGTTCCCTTTGTCCTGGCGCTGCGCGGCCTGGCTGCTCCAGTCGGCCAGCGCATTATCGCTGGAGACCCAGACCAGGCTCTTGTGGCCGGGGATCGCGGCCAGATGGCGGGCCAGTCCGGTCAGCAGCAGGAAGGCGTCCCGGCTGGGGTTGGCGCCCATGGTGCGGAGCCGGGCATCCACCGGGTTCATCACTGCCTGGGCGTCGGCCTGCGGCCCGCTGGCCTGGGTCTCGGGCGAGATCGACTCGTTGCCGTTTACATAGGTCAGGTCACCCTTGGAGTGGACCCAGTCAAAATGCTGGCGGTTGCGCTCTTCCGCTTCCTGCGCGTGCGAGAGGTCCTGCGCGCTGGGCATCCAGGCCTTGAGCACGGCGGTCAGCCGGTCGCGGTCGCTGGTCGGTTCCGCCAGAATCTCGAAGTCGTAGCGGCGCATCACGTAGAGTCCGGCCGAGCGGTCAGGCGGCAGGGTCTTGAGAAAGCGCAACATCTCCTGCCGGGCGTAGCTCAGATCGCTCCAGGCAAGGTTGGCCGAGTCGATCATCAGCACGGTGGCGCCAGCGGCTTCTCTCGCGGCAGGTGCGGCGGGCCGGTTGGTAAAGACGGGCTCGTCGGCCGCTTGGGCCGGTTGGCCAGCCGTGACAGCCGGTTGCGCCGGTCGAGTGGCGGCAGGCTGGCTGAAGTAGCTCAGCTGCTGTCGCACGTCGTTGTCGTACAGCTCGAAGTCGTCTGCCCGGAGATCGGTGACGGCACGTCCCTTCTTGTCCCAGACCCCGAGCGAGACATCGACCAGCCGGACCGTTGTCCGCATGGTGAACTCGGAGCCGTCGGCGGAAAGCCGCGTCGCCGGCGGTGCGTCGGGGAGTGGGCCGG
>JBAVMZ010000190.1:0-5968 GCA_049690595.1 Occallatibacter sp.
GACCGTGGGCGCAGCTTCCGCCTCGGGCTCGGGCGGCGACGCCAGAGCAACAGCCGGCTCTGCCGCCACAGCAACCGGCGGCGGCGGGTCCTCGGCCGCGACAGTCTCATCCTCCGGCCGCGCCTGCCGGTTGAAAAGTCCGAAGCCCGTGCGCAGCCCTTTCAGGGCAAAATCTATCGCCCTGCGCCACCACGGGATCGTCTTCTTTGCCAAGGGAATCCTTCCGCCGGCCTGCGCGGGAGACTGTCTGCGTGCCTGGGGCCGCGTCTTCCGCGGCCCGGCCGGCGTCCCAGCGACTCTGCTCCAGTTGCCGAAAAAGTTCTAGCGAAAAGCATACCGCAGGCCAGCGGCCAGAGCCGCCAGCCGCGCTTCAGGCTTCGGGCCCGGTGGTCAGGGTCATCTGCATGGCCGCGCGCACCTCCGTCATGGTCTGCTCGGCGCGCCTGGTGGCGCGGCGCGAGCCGTCGTCGAGGATCTCCTTCACCCGCTCTTCGGTGAAGCTGGCGCGGCGCTCCTGGATGGGCTGGAGGACCTGGACCAGGGCGTTGGCGGCCCAGCCCTTGCACTCGATGCAGCCGATCCCAGCCGTGCGGCAGCCCTCGTAGACTTTAGCCATCGTCTCCGGCGTGGAGAAGACCTTGTGCAGGTCGCCCACCGGGCAGATGTCCGGATCGCCGGCATCGGTGCGGCGGACGCGCGCCGGGTCGGTAACCATGGTTTTCAGCTTCTGCCGGACCACCGGCTCGGGGTCAGTGATCTGGATGGTGTTGCCGTAGCTCTTGGACATTTTGCGGCCGTCGGTGCCGGGCAGCTTGGGCGAGGGTGTCAGCAGCACCTGCGGCTCCGGCAGCACCTCGCGCGCGTCCAGTTTGTACAACTGGTTGAAGCGGCGGGCAATCTCGCGGGTGATCTCTACGTGGGCCGTCTGGTCGTTGCCCACGGGAACGAACTTCGGCTGGTAGACGAGGATATCGGCCGCCATCATCACCGGGTAGCCGAGAAAGCCGAAGTTCGACAGGTCTTTATTCGACAGATTCTCCTGCTGCTCCTTGTAGGTGGGCACGCGTTCGAGCCAGCCGAGCGGCGTGATCATGCCCAGCAGCAGGGTCAGCTCGGCGTGCTGCCGCACGCGGCTCTGCAAAAAGAGCACGCTCTTTGCCGGGTCGAGGCCCGCGGCCAGATAGTCGAGCAGCACCTCGATGGTGTTGGGCGCAATCTGCGAGGTGTCGGCGTAGTCGCTGGTGAGCGCGTGCCAGTCGGCGATGAAGAAGTAGCACTCGTATTGGCCCGAGTCCTGGAGCTTGACCCAGTTGGCCAGGGCGCCCATGTAGTTGCCCAGGTGGAGCTTGCCGGTGGGGCGCATGCCGCTCAGAACGCGGGGACGGGAGACAGAAAGTGCGGAATCAGCCATGATGGGTGTCGTTTCCGGGTGATGCTGGGAGTCTGGCTCAACGGATGAGGCTGCACTTATTGTAGCGGGCGGCGCGTCTACAGCCGAAGTGCGCGGGCCGGCGCGCTGGGCTGGCGGAAGCGGCGAATAAGAAACAAGAAGGTAAGTTCAACAAAAAAGAGCGGAGCAGGGTTCGCGCTCACCCGACCTAGCCGCAAGAACAAAGACGCGGCGAGGGTGGGGCATCCAAGGCTCTGGGGTGAACCCCTTGGGTGAGACAAGTTGCGCCCTGGCGCTTCGTGCCCTTGAAACGAGTTCTTTTTCGCAGGCTGCGAAGTGGTGGCCGACTGCAGAGCGCCCCTCGACTCCGTTGCAAAGCGCTTGTTGGTCGGGGTATTCAGCGAACAAAGGCCGCACCCTGTCCGGATGCGGCCTTTGGTTGTTCGCGGACTGGCTTCAAGCTAGAACGGGTTGATCTTGGCCAGCCCCTTCTTCTTCTTCTTCTTGCTTGACGACTCGTCGCTCAGGTCGGCCTTGGGCTTCTTCTTCTTGTCGCTGGCGGCGACCGGCGTTGCACCGGACTTCACCTCGTTGACCTGCTCGGGGGCCGCGGCAGGTTTCTCGGCGGCGGGGAGCGCTGTGTTGACCGGACCGACGGCCTTGACCACTGCATTTGGATCGGCGGCCGGGGCGTTCACAATCTGCACACCGACGCCGGTGCCTTCCGAGGGCCGCTCCATTTGCAATGGCGCCTGCGAGGGCTGGTCGCTGCGCGGCGGCTCGCCAGCGCCGGTTGGCTTTGCCGCAGAAGCCGGCGCGGCCGGCCGGCCGGCGTTGAGCGCGTCGTTGAACATGGCGATGTTCTGCTTGGTGATATCCGGAGCGAGGGTGCGCTTGGGGTCGTCCAGGCTGGGCTCACCCACATGCACGGCCTGGACCACCGAGGGGCCGTGCTTGATGATATCGAAGGTCTTGGAGACGAAGCGGATGGGCTGGCGGCTCTGCTCTTCCGCCTCGTTCTCGGCGATCGCCGCCTGGGTCGGCTCCGGCACCGGGCGGTTCATCGCCACCAGCCGGTCGCGCGCGTCTTCCACGTGGGGCGCCATCGGGTAGCGGGTGATCACCTTGGCATAGGCCGCCGCTGCCCGATCCATGTAGGTGGCCTGCAGCCGCTCGCGCACCGATCCGGGGAGCCCTGGCGCCATCTGAATGGCATGCGCCTCACCGGCAAACGAGTCGCCGATGCCGATAAGCGCCTGGTCGCTCTTGGAGTAGAGCGGATAGGTGTCGATCACGGTCTCCAATCGCGCAATCGCCGCGGAGAAGTTATCCCGGCTCGAGTAGAAGAGCCCGACCTGCGTCTCGCGCTCGGCCAGAACCTCCTGCACGTCGCGCAGCTTCTGCTTGGCGCGCGGCACCAGCGTCGAGTCCGGGAACTGGTTGATCATGTTCCGGTACTCCTGCTCGGCGCGCTGCGCGTTCAGATAGTCGCGGTCGGGCTTCTCCATCTGCTGGTAGTAGATGTCGGCGACCTTCATCTGCGCTTCAGCGGCCTCCGGGGCCTGCGGGAAGAAGGTGATGAAGTCCTTGTACTCGGCCTCGGCCTGGGTCAGCGCCGCCGTTCCGCCTTCCTTGAACCAGCTATCGCCCACGGCCAGCTTGGCGCGCATCCGGTACTCGGAGTCCGGGTAGGTGTTCAGCATGGTCTGCAAGTCGAGCCGGGCCACGTCGAAGCGGCCCTTCTTGATGGCGATCATCGCCTTGTCGAAGAGCTCCTTGTCGGGCTGCTTCGAGGCCACGTTGGCGAGCGGGTTGGCGCTCAGGTCCTGGTCCTTCTTGTGCTTGGGCTTCTTCACCCGCGCCCCGGCCACTGCCGGTCCCAGCACCAGAACGGCCAGCGCCAGCGCCACAAACTTCTTCGACAACAGCTTCATACCACCTCGTTGCGGCACACGCACCCGCCGGGCCGCGCGCCTTCGTACCGATACCTTCCGATTCTAAACCGGAGCCGGCGGCCACAGCATTTTCAGAATTGCTGTAAACCGAAGGCTGCTGCTCAAGTGGCTTCCTCCTCAAGAAAGAGCCACCCTGCACGCCCCTCAAGAAGCCGGTGTATTCCGAAAATGCTCTAGTCGGCAGCGGCGCGTGCGGCAGCCAGCAGTTCCCGCGCATTCCGCTCCGGATCTCCGCCGCCAAAGACGGCGTTGCCGGCCACCAACAGTTCCGCACCAGCTTGGACGATGCGCTCGACCGTATCGTGAGCCACGCCCCCGTCCACTTCGATTCTAAATGCCAGCCCCAGGTCTTCGCGCAATTCGGCGAGGCGGCGGATTTTGTCCAGGGAAAACTCGATAAACCGCTGCCCGCCGAAGCCCGGATTCACGCTCATCACGAGCACGTGGTGCACCATGGGCAGGACCTCGATGAGCAGGTCGGCCGGCGTGGCCGGGTTCACCACGACCCCCGGCTTCATGCCATGGTGGCCGATCAGCTCCAGCGACCGGTGCAGGTGCCGGCAGGCCTCCTGGTGGACGCTCACCCAGTCTGCCCCCGCCTCGGCAAAGGCGGGGATGAATTCGTCCGGGTTGTCGATCATCAGGTGGCAGTCGAGGGGCAGCTTCGTGGCCCGACGCAGGCATTTGACGACCGGCGGACCGATGGTGATGTTGGGGACAAAGTGGCCGTCCATCACGTCCACGTGAATCACCGTGCCGCCGCCGCGCTCGGCCGCGGCCACCTGCTCGCCCAGGCGGGCAAAGTCAGCCGACAAGATGGATGGCAACAACTCGACCATGGGCGGTTTCCGCGGGCCTCCTCGCCCAGCTAGTCTAGCAGCCGGGCGGGTGGGCTGGCCCAGGGCTGCTTAAATCCCGAAGAAGGCGCGATCCAGTTCCCGCGTGACCTCGTCCGACAGGGGCTGCAGGGCGCCGACGGCGCGGGCGTTGACGATGGCCTCGGCGGTGGACTCGAGGACCTCCAGGCGGTCGAAGGCCTCGAGGATGTCCGCGCCGGTCACCAGCACTCCGTCGTTCTCCATGACCAGCGCCGGGCGCTCGGGCGCCAGCATCGCCGCCAACTGCTCGCCGTCACCGAACTGAGCACCGTACGGCGCGTAGCCCACATTGCGGATGACCACGTAGCTCTCGGGAATCGTCCGGCTGTCGAGGGCGATGCCGGAGACGCTGAAGGCGGTGGCGTTGACCGGGTAGGCGTTGGCGATGGCGCCCACCTGCGGATGGCGGCGGTAGATGGCGTGGTGAACCGTGGCCGCGCGGCTGGGCGTTTTGCCCGCCTCGACGCGCCCGTCGCGCACCAGCACCATTTCATGCGGCTCCGCCGTGCCGCGGTCGGAGCCGCGGGGCGTAATCAGGAAGCTGCGCTCGTCCACTCGCGCCGAGTAACTGCCCTGGGTGCTGATGAAGAGCCGCTGGCGGTAGGCGCGGCGGACAAACTCGGCGAGCCGCCGGCGCAGTTCCTTTTCCTGGCTCGATGGGTAATCGGGCTCGAAGTCGCCGGCCATGGTCAGCCGCGCCTTTTCCAGGGCCAGCTGCTCATCCGTAAGCGAGCGCACGGCGCCCCCCAGCAGGCGAGCCTTGATCAGGATCCTGGCCGTGAACTCGAGGGTCTCGAAGCGGCGGAAGGCTTCCCGGAAGGTGACCCCGGCGGTGACCACGCCGTGGTTCTCCAGGATCACGCAGTTGAATCCCTGCTCGAAGCTCTCCGCCACGCGCTCGCCCAGGGCCGCGCTGCCGGGCAGTTCGTAGGGGGCAAAGCCGGGCTCGCCGCAGACCCGGCGGGACTGGTGAAAGAGGCGCGTGTTGGGCACCTGGTGCACAAGGCTGAAGGCCACGAGCGCCGTGGGATGGGCGTGGACGATGCCGCCGAGCTCGGGCCGCCGCACGCGGATCTTCTGGTGAATGGGCAGCTCGGACGAGGGCCGGCGCGCGCCCTCAACCGTGCCGTCCGGATGCACGCAGACGATGTCGTCGCGGCGCAGCGAGCCCTTGTCGACGCGCGCCGGCGTGATCCAGACCATGCCGTTGGGCTCGCGGATGGAGAGGTTGCCGCCGCTGGTGGTGGTCATGCGGTAGCGGTAGATGCGCTCCATCGCCGCCAGGATCTCGTCGCGCGGATGCTGATAGGAACTGGCTGGAAACATGGGGGCCTCCGAGGGTGCGGATGCGGTGAGCGCAGCTCATCGGGTGCGCCGACAACCGCCTGCGCCGACGCGATTCATTCTACAGTCGGCCGGGATCCGCCGTCCCAACGGCGCCGCCGATCAGCCGCGCCGCCACCCGCGCCTGGGGCTTGGGACGGACCCAGGTCAGGTCGGCACCGGTCTCCAGTTGCTCCAGCAGCACGCGGCTGCGGGCGCGCATGGCCGGCGTGCCGCCGCGGCCCTCGACGCGCAGCAGGTCGAGGACGCGGGGAAGCAGCGAAGGGTCCTGACGCGTGAGCTCTGCCAGCGCCTGGAGGGCGCAGGTTTTCACAACTGAGCTGCGGTCGCTGAACCAGCTCTCAAGCGAGGCGGCTACGCGCCGGCACTCCGCCCGGCTCAGGCGCAGGCGGGTGACGCAG
>JBAVMZ010000191.1:0-2531 GCA_049690595.1 Occallatibacter sp.
CTGGGACCCTGTACCGGTTCCAGAATAGCTGTACCCCGGAAGCGATGGACTCAAGTGGCATTTTCCTCAAGAAAATGCCACCTTGCACGATGACAACAAGGGCACGGGAATTCTGGAACCGGTCTAGGTAGGCGCAAACGCCACGGAAACACGAACGATTCTCAACCCTGTGAAAAATGCAGGCTATTTGCCAAGCTGATCGAGCGCCAGGTTGAGCGCGAGGACATTGATGCGGGGCTCGCCAAGCAGGCCGAACTGGCGGCCGGTGGTGTGCTGATCGATGAGGGTGTGAAGCTGGTCCTGGGTCAGGTGGCGGGCATTGGCGACGCGGGGAATCTGGAAGATCGCGGCGTCGGGGGTGATGTCGGGGTCGAGGCCGGAGCCGGAGGTGGTCACCAGGTCGATGGGCACCGGCTTGCCGGGGTTCTCCTTGGCGAGCTGGTCCACCGAGGCCTGGATCCGGTCCACGAGCGACTTCGAGGATGGGGCCAGGTTGGAGCCGCCGGAGGCGGTGGCGTCGTAGCCGTTGCCGGCCGCCGAGGGACGCGGATGAAAGTACTTGTCAGCGGTGAAGCTCTGCGCCAGCAGCTCCGAGCCGATCACCGTGCCGTCCTTGAGCTGGATGAGGCTCCCCGCGGCCTTGTGGGGAAAGAGCAGGCCGGCGATGCCGGTGACCGCCAGCGGATAGGCCAGGCCGAGCAGGACGGTAAAGAGCAGCGTGTAGCGAATTGAGGTCTTCCAGACGGAATGCACGTTCGATTCTCCTCGGGCGCCCAAGAGCCTCGCCCTCAAAACTCCTGTGTTTACGCCAGGTGCAGCGCCACCAGCAGCATGTCGATGGCCTTGATGCCGATGAAGGGCACGATGATGCCGCCGACGCCGTAGACCAGCAGGTTATTGCGCAGCAGGACATCGGCCGGCTTGGGCTCGTACTTGACGCCCTTGAGGGCCAGCGGAATCAGGGCCACGATGATGAGGGCGTTGAAGATGACTGCCGAGAGGATGGCCGAGTTGGCCGTGGCCAGGTGCATGATGTTCAGCGCCTTCAGCGCCGGGAAGACCGCCATGAACATGGCCGGGATAATGGCGAAGTACTTGGCCACGTCGTTGGCGATCGAGAAGGTGGTCAGCGCGCCCCGCGTCATCAATAGCTGTTTTCCGATCTCGACGATTTCGATCAGCTTGGTCGGGTTCGAGTCGAGGTCGACCATGTTGCCGGCTTCCTTGGCGGCCTGCGTACCGGAGTTCATGGCCACGCCCACGTCGGCCTGGGCCAGCGCCGGGGCGTCGTTGGTGCCGTCGCCGGTCATGGCCACCAGCTTGCCCTTGGCCTGCTCGGCTTTGATCAGGTCCATCTTGTCCTTGGGCTTGGCCTCGGCCAGGAAGTCGTCCACGCCAGCCTCGCGGGCGATGACGGCGGCGGTGAGCGGGTTGTCGCCGGTGATCATGATGGTGCGGATGCCCATGGCGCGCAGGCGGGCCAGGCGCTCCTTGAGGCCGCCCTTGACGATGTCCTTGAGGTAAATGACGCCGAGAGCGGTCGAGTTCTCGCAGACGACCAAAGGCGTGCCGCCCAGGCGGGCGATCTCCTCGACGCTCTCGCGGACCCTGCGCGGCAGCGACGCGCCTTGATCCTCGAGGAAGCGGGAGATGGCGTCGACCGAACCCTTGCGGATGCGCACGCCGGGCAGGTTGACGCCGCTCATGCGCGTCTGCGCGGTGAAGGGCACGAACTCGACGTGGGCGTGGGAGAGCTCGCGGCCGCGCAGCCCGTACTTCTCCTTGGCCAGCACAACGATGGAGCGGCCCTCGGGGGTTTCGTCGGAAAGGGACGAGAGCTGTGCGGCGTCGGCCAGCCGCTCCGGCGTGACGTCGGGGGCGGGAATGAACTCGGCGGCCTGGCGATTGCCCAGCGTGATGGTGCCGGTCTTGTCCAGCAGCAGGGTGTTCACGTCGCCGGCGGCTTCCACGGCCCGTCCGCTCATGGCCAGCACGTTGTACTGCACCAGCCGGTCCATGCCCGCGATGCCGATGGCCGACAGCAGCCCGCCGATGGTGGTGGGGATCAGGCAGACCAGCAGCGAGACCAGCACGAAGACCGTCTGCGGCGCCTTCGAGTAGATGGCGAAGGGCTGCAGCGTGACCACGGCAAGCAGGAAGACGATCGTGAGACCGCTGAGCAGAATCGAGAGCGCGATCTCGTTGGGGGTCTTCTGGCGGCTGGCGCCTTCCACCAGCGCAATCATGCGGTCCAGGAAGGTCTCGCCGGGGTTCGAGGTGATCTTGACCTTGATCCAATCGGAGAGGACCTTGGTGCCGCCGGTCACTGCCGAGCGGTCGCCGCCGGCTTCGCGGATGACCGGCGCCGATTCGCCGGTAATTGCCGATTCGTCGACGGTGGCGGCGCCTTGCATGACCTCGCCGTCGGCGGCAATCAACTCCCCCGCCGCGACCACGAAGATGTCGCCTTTGCGCAGCGCTTCGGCGTCCCGCCAGGTGTGCGTGCCGTCGGCATTCCGCCGCTTGGCACG
>JBAVMZ010000192.1:0-4488 GCA_049690595.1 Occallatibacter sp.
CGCGCGTCAGCGGCTCGATGTAGGTGCGGTCGGCCAGCTCCGGATCGGTCATGATGGTGGCCGGGTTCGAGTTCACCAGCACCACCTCGTAGCCCTCTTGCTTGAGAGCCTTGCAGGCCTGCGTGCCCGAGTAGTCGAACTCCGCCGACTGCCCAATCACAATCGGCCCCGAGCCGATCACCAGAATCTTCTGAATGTCATTTCTGCGTGGCATTGTTTAATCTGCTTCCTTACCTGGACTCTCGACTTTCAGGATGAAGGGTACGGGCTTCAGCCCGTACATTCGAAGCCCGCATGGCAAACGGGGCTTTAGCCCCCGAGGGAATGCGATGCTCGGCCCTGCCCAGACTGTCAGAGCTCCCGGATTGAAGGGTACGGGCTTCAGCCCGTACATTCGAAGCCCGCAAGACAAACGGGGCTTTAGCCCCCGAGGGAATGCGATGCTCGGCCCTGCCCAAACTGCCAGCGTGCTCCGATTGAAGGGTACGGGCTTCAGCCCGTACATTCGAAACCCGCATGGCAAACGGGGCTTTAGCCCCCGAGGGAATACGATGCTCGGCCCTGCCCAGACTGTCAGAGCTCCCGGATTGAAGGGTACGGGCTTCAGCCCGTACATTCGAAGCCCGCATGGCAAACGGGGCTTTAGCCCCCGAGGGAATACGATGCTCGGCCCTGCTCGAACTGCCAGCGTGCTCCGATTGAAGGGTACGGGCTTCAGCCCGTACATCCAGCCCAGCCGCAGAACCGGGCTTTAGCCCCCGAGGGAATGCGCTGCTGGGAAAGCCCATGTACTCATAGAGCACCGAATCGAAAACCAGCCGAGCCTCCACCGGATTCATGCGAATGTACTCCAGATGCCGGTTCCAATCCTCTTCGTCCCGGATGCGGTGATCGGTAAAACCCGTCTGCCAGATACCTCCCGGCCATTCCAGTTCTCTCTTCGCCCGAAACGAGAATCCGCCCTTGAACAGCTGCACCGACTTCTCAATCGATTCAACCGGGGTCAACAGCAGGTGCAGATGGTCCGGCATCACCACATAGGCATGAAGCGCATACCCCGTGCCTTCGTAGTGTTTGAGAACATCTACCATCAGCCGCGCCCAGCGCTCATGCCGGAAGAACGGCTTGCGTCCCTCGGTCTGCGTCGAGACGAAGTAGGCCAAGTCGTTCTTCCTGTCCATCTCTCGCCTGGGTCGCATCCCATTCCCTCGGGGGCTAAAGCCCCGGCTGATTGCCTGTTCCAATGTACGGGCTAAAGACCGTACCCCTCACGAAATCCCGCTTCCCTGGAACTTCTTCCTTTGCACTCGGCCCAAATGCTCGGCGCGGCTTCAGCCCGCGCCCTTCCCACTCACTTGCCCGTTCCCCTCGATAGCCTCCGCAGGGCCTTGTCGAACTCCCGCTCGCTCGTATACACCGTCGAGCAGGCATCCATGCACGCACCCGGCCCCACAATCACGTACAGCTTCTTGCGCTCCAGGTGGGTCACAATCTCGTCCGTCACCACCACCTCCTGCGCCGCCGGAGCATAGGCTGTCCGCTCCACCCGGAACAGGTAATGCCCGGAAACGCGATCGAAATGGAAGGCCCCATCCGCGTCGGTGCGCGTACTGTAGACCACCTTGTCGTTCTGAACCAGCGTGACCTCCGCATTCACCAGCGGCTGACCATGGCTGTTCGCCACATAGCCCTCGACGCGTGTGATCCGGATCGGCCCGCGCACATCCAGTTGCGCCTTTGCCGAACCGCACGCAGCGCAACACAGCACCAAGACCCCCACCACCCAACCCAAAAAACAGCGGAGCCGAGGCCCCGCTGTTTTTCGAAGAAACGGCTTCTGGCTTATTGCCTGTCTCATCCCTTCCACTCCTCCATCATCCGCCGGAAATCATGGAACAAATAGTGCGAGTCGTGAGGCCCAGGCGCCGCCTCCGGGTGATACTGCACGCTGAACAGAGGCAGGCTCTTGTGCCGCATTCCTTCCAGCGTCTGGTCGTTGAGATCCACGTGCGTCAGCTCCACCTCGTTCGCGTTGATCGACTCCGGATCCACCGCGAAGTTATGGTTGTGTGCCGTGATCTCCACCTTGCCCGTCGCATTGTTCCTTACCGGATGATTCCCGCCGTGGTGCCCAAACTTCAGCTTGTAGGTCTTGCCGCCCAGCGCCAGGCCCGTCAACTGGTGCCCCAGACAAATCCCGAACACCGGCACGCGCCCCAGAAACTTCCTTATCGCCCGCACCGCGTAATCCACTGGCTCCGGATCTCCCGGCCCGTTCGAAAGAAACACCCCATTCGGCTTCAGCGCCAGCACATCCTCGGCCTGCGTCTCTGCCGGAACCACCGTCACCCGGCAGCCCTCGCGCACCAGCATCCGCAGAATGTTCTGCTTGATCCCGAAGTCGTACGCCACCACGTGCAGAATCGGCCCCGAGTGGTCTTCGCTGGGCAGAAACGCCGGCGGCAGCAGCGGGTCGCCCGCCTGGTTGCGCGCGTCCAGCGCGTCGAACTTGTACATCTCCCTGGTCGAAACCACCCGCGCCAGGTCCGTCCCGTCCATCTTCCGGATGCTCCGCGCCCGCTCCACCAGCTTTGCCGCGTCCCGCTCCACCGTCGAGATGACCCCGCGCATCACGCCGTATGTGCGAAGGTGCCGCACCAGCGCCCGCGTGTCGATCTCCGCCAGCACCGGAACGCTGTACCGCTCCATGTACTCTTCGGTGGCCTGCTCGCTGCGCCAGTTCGACGCCAGCGGCGAGAACTCGCGCACGATCAGCCCTTCGATGAAGGGTCTGGCCGCCTCGTTGTCCGCGTGATTGGTGCCGTAGTTGCCGATCTGGGGATTGGTGAGAACGACAATCTGTCCGGCATAGGAGGGATCGGTGGCGATTTCCTGATAACCGGTAAGGGAAGTATTGAAAACAACCTCACCCTGGCATTCGCCGGGGGCGCCGTAGCCGAGGCCCTGGAAGACGCGCCCATCTTCGAGCGCAAGAATCGCCTGCATTGCCTCTCCGAGGAGTGGATTCATACGATTCTAGCAGGTCGAGGGGCGGAAAAGGAGACGAGAATTGGTCCCTTCACCGCACCACGCCGGCATCCCGCGTCGGCCAGTAGACAAACACCGCCTTGCCGTAAATCAGCGAGCGTTCCACCGGGCCGAAATCGCGGCTGTCGGAGGAGATCGAGCGGTGGTCGCCCATCACCCAGTACGAGCCCTCCGGAATCACCGTCTCCGCCAGCGACCGGCTGTCGCGGAACTCCTCCGGGACGTAGCTCTCGCGCAGCGCACGCCCGTTCACCCACACCTGGCCGCGCGCAATCTTCAGCCGGTCGCCGGGCAGCGCGATCACCCGCTTGATGTAGCTCTTCTCCGGGTCGCGCGGATAGTGGAAGACCACCACGTCGCCACGCTGGATCGCCGCGATGCGGTAAACGAACTTGTTGATGAAGAGGCGGTCGTGATCTTCCAGGCGCGGAAGCATCGAAGTGCCTTCCACGCGGACCGGCTGGTAAAGAAAGGTGATGATCAGCACCGAGGCAGCCACGGAAACCAGCAGGTCGCGCAGCCACAGACCCAGCCCCGCGCCCTTCGGCTCCGCGCTCTTCTTCGCAACTGTCTCTGCCGGGATGGCCTCAGCCGGGGTGGTTTGGGCCTCTTCGAGGCCAGTGGGGTTTTGGGGAAGCGTCTCCATCTGAGTCCTATTTTAGTTTATTGGCAGCCGAGGCCTCCCGCCGGGCACAAGACCCGCGGCCGGACTGGCTTTCCCATCGGTTTTGGCTGGTTGAGCACCGGCACCAGCGCCGGAGCCGCGCCCTCTCCGCCGGCGTTCAGATTCTCCTCCTCGAGCAGCAAAGGCCGCTGCAGCACCATCTCCACCTGCGAGCCCGCCTCGATATTCACATCGGCCCCGCGCGTGAACAGCGACACCAGCCCCACCGCCGCCAGCCCGCCGGCCACCCCGGCCAGCCCGCCGGCCAGCGGATGCCCGGAGTCCAGCCCGCCAATCGACCCGACCGTCCCGCCCGTCGGAATTGCAATCTCCGCCGTCTTCGCGGCATTCCGGCCCTTGTCCCCGTTCTGCTCGATCGTCCCCTCGCCGTCCTTCACCGTCTGCTGCCGCGCGCCCGGCAGGCTGTTCACCAGCCCGGGAATCTCCACCACCGTCCCGTTCGGAAAGATGATCGATGTGAAGTGCATGTCCAGTTGCGCCCGTCCCTTTACGCGTCCGGCGCGCTCCACGCGGTCCACCACTCCCTGCACGTAGACCCCGGCCGGAATCATCACCCGCGTGCCCACCACCACCGGGAAAGTCGACGCCAGATACACCCCATCCCCCGGCTTGGCGCTCTTCGTATTCACCGCGCTGCGCAACTGGAGCAGGACCTTCGTCCCCGCGGGAACCGTGTAGGTCCTCGGCGCCGGAGCGGCCGGCCCAGCAGCCGCGCCCGTCTCCGCGGCAGGTTGCGCCGGCTGGCCCGCCTGTAC
>JBAVMZ010000193.1:0-8251 GCA_049690595.1 Occallatibacter sp.
GCGACAAGCAATCCATCCTGATCTGGAAGAAAAAGACCCACTACAACGAGTGGGAGTTTGTCTACGATCCGCTCACCGATATGGTGCAGATCGGCAACAACGTGGCCGGCAGCCCGCTGCCGCAGACGCCGCCGGGGAGCTCGCCGACGCCACCCTCGCCGCAGCCCGGTCCTCCGGTGAACCCGCAGAACTGAGCGCGCAACCCGGCCAGGAAAACGCAAAGGCCCAACTCCCCCGGAAGGGAGCGGGCCTCTGGTGGTTCAATGGCTGCGAAGGCGAATCCTGGCGGCGGTCCGCTTACACGCTGAACGAGGAGCCGCAGCCGCAGGTGGATTTCACTTGCGGATTCTCGAACTTGAAGCCGGCGGCTTCGAGCGTCTCCACGTAGTCGACGATGCAGCCGTTCAGGTACATCAGCGAGGTGGCGTCGACGAAGACCTTCAAGTCGTCGAAGGCAAAGGTCTTGTCCATCATGCCGGCCTGGTTCTCGAAGGCCATCGAGTACTGGAATCCCGAGCAGCCGCCGCCGACGACGCCGATGCGCAGTCCGGCGGGCAGCGGATCCTGGGTGGCCATGATCTCGCGCACCTTGGCAATAGCCTGGGGGGTCAGCGTGAGGGGCGGCTTCTTGGTGGTTTCCTCGACAGGGTTAGCGGTTGCAGTGGCCATGTGTTCTCCCATTCGTTGAAATGCGGTCTCTCTAGGTACTCTACCGGGCCGCCCCGCTCCGTTCAAGGAGCTTTCGGGCGGCTACACTCCATTGGATGCAAAGATCGGCGGGAAGGTGCAAGCGACGCCTCCCCCCGGTCAAGCGGTTTGCGCCGGATTCCGCAGCAGCCAGTCGTGGAAGCCGTCGACGATGGCGGCCAGCGCGGCCTGGTTCAGGTCGCTGGAGACGCCGGCGGTGATCCACGGCTCGTAGCCGTCGGCATGGAAGCTGACGGTGACGCGCACGTATGCGGCCGAGTCGTGGGCGTTCACGTCGATGGCGGTGACCGAGAAGGTGCCCAGCTTCATCCGGGTCAGCGCCGGATACCATTTTTCGAGCTCGTGGCGCATGGCTTTGGTGAGCGCGTCCACCGGGCCGGCGCCCTCGGCGCGGGTGGTCGCGATGGTCGAGTCGCCAATGACCAGCGCCATGAAGGCCTGGATGAAACGGCTGCCCGCCTCGTCGAACTCCTCGAAGACGCGCCAACTGCGGACGCTGAAGAAGTTGGGCAGCGTGCCCTTGGCGGCGAGACATGCCAGGCGGAAGCTGACCTCGCTGGCGGTAAAGCCGCCGCCCTCGATCATGGCCGGGTTGGCGTCCATCAGCGCCTGCGCCTGTTTGGCGTCGAGCGGCACGCCGAGCGACTCGGAGAGCAGCATCACGTTGGCGCGGCCGGATTGTCCGTTGACGCCGATGACCGGCGAAGCGCCCACCAGCGCCGGGTCGCACCAGAGGTAGGCGCCCGGGTTCTTGCGCTCGCTGGATCCGTGCATGCCGGCCCAGGTGCCGAAGGCTCCCAGTCCGACGATCGGCGCGCCGTGTGGGATCTCCAGACCGAAGGCCGCGTAGCCGGAGTGGGCCAGGCTGGTGAGCCCTTTGAGCTGCTCCGGCGGCACGAACTCGGCCTCGCCGCGCAACTGCATCCCGCCGATCACGGTGGTCAGGTTCACGTTGCCACAGCGCTCGCCGGTGCCCAGCAGCGTTCCCTGTACCTGCACCGCGCCGGCCAGCACGGCGGCGCGGGTATTGGCGATGCCCAGCCCGCGGTCGGTGTGGCCGTGGAAGCCGAAGCCGACGCCCGGATGGGCGCGCACCAGGCCGCCCATGACCTCCGCGACCTCCTCCGGGCTGGCGCCACCGGTGGTGTCGCAGACGACAATCCGGCTGACACGCTGCTCCACGCACTGCGCCGTCAACTGGTGGAAGTAGTCGAGGGTCAGCTTGCGGGAATCCGGATCGCTGAGCGCGCCGCACTCCCGGCGCCCGCAGCAGGCGTCCATGGCGTGCTCCAGATCGACAAAGACCTCCAGTCCCGCATCCTGCAGGCAGGCGATGGTCTCGCGCGCCATGCGCAGGTTCTCTTCCGGCGTGGTCTCCAGGCTCCGCGCCACGTCCAGCAGCCGCGACTTGACCACGATCACCGCCACGGGAATCCGCGTCTTCCGCGCCAGGATGAACTGCACGTCCGGCCAGTCCTCGACCCGCATCCCCCGGCCGCGCGTCCTGCCGAAGAGCGCCAGTTTCATGTCGCCAGTCTCCACGCCGGCCAGCCCGGCCGTCAGATCGACCACAAACTGGTTGGCGCCGGCAAAGCCGATCTCGGCGTAGCGGACGCCGAAGCCGGCCATGCGCTCGAGGAAGACGACGGCGTTGGGGACGGAGATCTCAAGGCCGGGCTGCTGCAGCCCGTCGCGGAGGCTGGTGTCGAAGAGTTCGACTGGTCGAGGCCTGGTCAAGGTTCATGGCTCCCATCGGGCGCGAGCGCCGAGCTGCTTAGCAGCCCGCGGTGAAAGTCGGGTTTTGAAAGAGCACGACTTCAGTCGTGCCGCAAATGCTTGATAAGAAATGACGGGCTTCAGCCCCTGAGGGATGTTCTTCAGCAATCCGGACTTTCACCACAGGGGTCTTAGGCTGTGAGTTGAGCGAAGAGGCGGGTCTTCCGCTGATTTCAGTATCGCCAGATAAACGTCCGTGCGCAAATGGCGAGCCGCCGGGGGCTGGACAAACGGATCTGAATTCGCTGCCGCAGGGGAAGCGGGAATTCCGCGCATTGTTTTCAATTCAGGGAGATGAATATCCGTTCGGCCAGCCCCCGGCGGACCGCCGCGACGGTCGCCTTGCGCCTCCGGGCAGCCGTCCTCGATACGACCGAAATGCCCTGTGACATTTATCACCACAAGGGCTGCCATTCGGAGCTATCATGGTGGACCGTAAGCTGGCTCCGGCTCGCTGGCGCGCTGAGAGGCGCGTGAACCGGGTGGTAGGAGGGCAGTTCATCTTTTCTTGGAGGTGGGGTATGAAATTTGATCTGGTTATGTGGGCAGTCTGGGGTGTGATCGTGCTGGCGACTGGCATTTTGTACCTGATTCGCTCCCGGTTGACCCGCGACGAGGAGGATCAGATCTTTCTTGACGATTCCTTCTCGCACGAGCAGGCCGCCCAGGCGGCAATCGTAGCCAGGGTCAACAAGATTCAGCCTATCCTGAAGGTCATGAAGGTTCTGGTTGCAGTGGCCACCGTCTTCGTGATCGGCTACTACATCTGGGACATCATCACACAGTTCAAATAGCACCTCGGTTGGTAATCTCCCTCGCTCTACTCCGGCGGTTGCGGCTTAGACCGCCGGAGCTCTTTGGGTTCTGCCCTCTCTCTGTTCCCCGCCTTGCGGCAGCCGGCCACGGTCGTCGTGTCTCCGGCGCCTGCAAACCGGAGTGTCGCTCTTCCCTCCCATCGTCTACACTGCTTTCGTTCGAATGACGGCCGCTCCGCCGTTCGCCTGCCGAGGAGAAATCGCGGGCTGGCGTTGCGTCCTTTGCCCCGGTTCACCCGTCCGCACAGAGTGCAGGGTTTTAGGAGAAAGAGTTTCAATGAAGAACAAAAGAGGTTTGCGAGCGGCTCTCTGGGCCGTTGCTCTGCTGGGGGTTGCGGCCTGCACGGCGCAGGCCCAGAGCGTGCCCGCCGTCACCGGCGACGCGCGCGTGGATAAACTGCTGAGCCAGATGACGCTGGAAGAAAAACTGAAGCTGATCGACGGCACCCACGAAGACCCGGCCGTCTACCAGGGCCAGGCAGGCTTCCTGCTCGGCGTTCCCCGCCTGGGCGTCCCCGGCCTGCGCTTTGCTGACGGACCTCCCGGCGTGCTCACCCGCCATCCCTCCCACGCCGAAACCGCCACCATGGGCATGGCCGCCACCTTCAGCCGCAAGACCGTTGAGGAGAACGGCCAGGTGATCGGCCGAGAAGCGCGCTCGCTGGGCATCGACGTGGCCCTCCAGCCCTTCGTCAATATCGTTCGCGATCTCGAGTTCGAGCGCGCCTTCAACACCTTCGGCGAAGACCCCTACCTGGCCGCCGAAATGGCCGTCGCCGAGACCCGCGGCATCCAGTCCCAGCACGTCATGGCGCAGATCAAGCACTTCGTCGGCTACGACTCGGAGGGCTCCAGCACCTGGATCGACGACCAGACCCTCCACGAGGTCTACGTCGCCCCCTTCGAGGCCGCCATCCGCCGCGCCGACGTCAGCTCCATCATGTGCTCCTACAACCGCCTCAACGGCACCTTCGCCTGCGGCAACCAGTCCACGCTCACCAAGATCCTGCGCGACGAGATCGGCTTCAAGGGCTTCGTCACCTCCGATTGGGGCGCGGTGCACGCCGTCGACTTCATCAACCAGGGCCTGGACATGGAGATGCCCGGCGAGCCTGCCCCCGGCATGTCCAGCTTCATGCCCAGCTTCTTTGATTCCGTGCCCGTCACGCCTCCTCCACCCGCGGCCGCGGCCGGCATGGGCGACTTCATGGAAGGCTTCTTCGGCCACCTGCCCGAGGAGCCCAAGCCCACGGCCTTCGGCGGCGGCGACTTCGGCGTCAAGCTAAGCCCCAAGAAGATGCCCGAGGCCCTCAAAGACGGAACCGTGACCGAGGCCGCAATCACCCGCGCCGCCGGCCGCGTCCTCTACGAAATCGTCCACTTCGGCTACATGGACGGCCAGGCAAAGCACTCCATCACCGAGCAGTCCACGGCCGAAAACGCCAAGATCGTCCAGAGCACCGGCGAGCAAGCCGCCGTCCTGCTCAAGAACGACGGCGCCCTGCCGCTGAAATCCGCCGACCTCGACACCACCGTCCTCATCGGACCCACCGCCCTCCAGGTCGACTCCATCGGTATGAGCGGCGAGCGGTCTGAAGGCTTACCGGAGCGCCAGATCGGCCCCTACGACGCCCTCAAGAAGATCACCGGCAACAGCAAGATCCAGATTGCCGTGGCCGACGACATGACCGGCACCACCATTCCCGCCAGCCTGTTCAGCCACGACGGTCAGCCCGGCCTGGTTCGCGACGATGGCAGGGTGGATGCGCAGGTCAACTTCACCGCCAAGGGCGGCAGCGCCCTCGCGCCCAACTCGAAAATCACCTGGAAGGGCACGCTCACCATCCCGGCCGACGGCGAATACTGGATGTACCTCGAAGCCCTCGGCACCAACGCCGCGCTCAAGATCGACGGCAAGCGCGTCTGCCGCACCGGCGCCTTCCAGGGCGGCGTGCACGGCGACATCCTCCAGGCCAACAAGGACAACATCGTTCCCACCGCCGACCTGCTCGACAACGTCCGCCGCCCAGTCGAACTCAAGGCCGGCCGCCACCCGATCGAGGTCGCGGTCGATCCTGACTCCTCCTTGGCTCCCGTCCAGGTCCGCCTCAACTGGTACACTCCCGAGCAGCGCAAGGCCGACCACGACGCCGCCATCGCCGCCGCGAAGAACGCCAAGGTGGCCGTGGTCTTCGCCTGGACCCGCCTGCATCCCACCTTCGGCCTGCCCGGCGATCAGGACAGGCTGATCGAGGAGGTGGCGGCCGTAAACCCCAACACCATCGTCGTGCTCAACACCTCGCTCCCCGTCGCCCTGCCCTGGGGAGACAAAGTGAAGGCCATCCTCGAGATGTGGTGGCCCGGTGACGAGGGCGGATGGGCGACCGCCAACCTGCTGGCTGGCAAAACGAGCCCGGCCGGACGGCTACCCGTGACCTGGGGCAAGGCCCTGGAAGACTATCCCGCCACCGACCCCAAGTACCCCGAGCGCTCGAAGAAGGGCGTGGACCACAAGACCACGTACTCCGAGGGTGTCAACGTGGGCTACCGCTGGTTCGACAAGGAGAAGATCGCGCCGCTCTATCCCTTCGGCTACGGCCTCAGCTACACCAAGTTCGAGTACTCTGGGCTTAAGGTAAGCAAGACCGCCGAGGGTGGACTCGAAGTGAAGGTGAAGATCAAGAACACCGGCTCGGCCGACTCGGACGAAGTGCCGCAGGTTTACCTGGGCGCTCCGGCCACCGTCCCCGAGGGCGTGCAATTCCCGGTGCGGGCGCTGGCGGGCTTCGACCGGGTGCACATCAAGGCCGGCGAGTCGAAGACGGTCACGCTCAGCGTGGCGCCGCGCCAGTTGCAGTACTGGTCGACGAAGGACGGCAAGTGGGTGACGGCGGCAGGAAAGCGCACGGTGAGCGTCGGCGCCAGCTCGCGCGATCTGCGCGTCGAGCAGGTGATCGACTAAAACCAGACCCTTTCAGACGGCAACGCCGGAGCCTGCGCTCCGGCGTTGTTGTCTCCGCCTCTATCGTATTTGCCGATCCAGCCCAAAACAATTGGATCGCCAAGGAACTGTCATCCTGAGCGGAGCGCAGCGGAGTCGAAGGATCTGCGGTTGTTCTTCAAAGAGCTCTTGACTCACCACACTATCGCGGCGTAAACGCCACCCGGTCCTGCTTGCAGATCGTCTCGATGGCCGGCCGCGCCGTAATCGGGCCGGAGGGCAAACCGCCGCCGGGGCTAATCCACTGACCCACCATGAGGAAGTTGCGGAGGCCCGGCACGGTGTTCGGATAGGGACGGAAGCGGCCGCCGGGCTTGAGCAGCCAGCCCTCCATGCTTCCCTTCCAGTTGCCGGTGTAGCGAATGATGGTGGCCGGGGTGGAGACATCGGTCACCTCGATCGCCTGGCGCAGGCCCGGCAGCTTCTTCTCGAGCACGCCGATGACCCCCTCGGCAACGCGCTGCTTCTCCGCGCGATAGGCGGCCGGATCGGCCTCGCGCAGACCGGCCCAGAACTCGTAGTTGCGCGTGGGCAGAAAGCAGGTGACCGCCGTCTTGCCAGCGGGCGCGAAGGTGGGGTCGAAGTGAAAGATGCGGAAGCTGAGAAGGGGCAGCTCGGCGCCGGGATCGACAAGGATGGGATGGTCGAGCAGCACGGTGAGCGCCGGCGGCTGGCCGTGGAGGTCCATCCCCACGCCGAGCGAGACCTGGAGATAGGAGGGGAATATCTCCGCCTCCCGATAGAGCTTCTCCATCTCCGCGCTGGTGTACTTGCCGCCGAGGAGCTGGTTCAGAGTGGCGTAGCCATCGGCGGCCGAGATCACCCAATCGGCCTTGACGATCTCGCCGCCGGCCAGTTCGACGCCCACGGCTGCGCCATTCTCGACCAGGATGCGCTCGACCTTTGCGTTGAAGCGGACGCGCCCGCCGAGGCTCGCGATCCTCTCTTCGATGAGGCGGACAATCGCCTGCGCGCCGCCAATGGCGTAGCCGGCGTCGTGAGCGCTCATCCACGCCAGCGAGAAGATCATGGCCACGGCGGAGAGGCGTCCCATGTCGCCGCTGCCGAAGAAGCTGCGGATCAGCGGATCGGTGAATCGCGCGCCGTACTCGGCGCCGCTCATGCGCGACAGCTCCCGGAGGAGCGGCAGGCTGGGCAGGTCGCGGAGCAATGCCGAGAGATTGCCGATCAAGCCCCTGGACGGGTCCGGCATCCGGAAGGTGCGCAGGCGGCGGATGGCCGCGGTGAAGCGCCGAATCTGGGCGGCGTCCTGCGGGGCCCGGCGTAGCATCCCGGCTTCCAGCCGGTCCACGTCGGTAAAGATGCTCAGGGTTTCGCCGGCCTCGGTTTCGATGCGCACGAACTCGTCGTTGTCGACGAAGGTGAGGCGGTCGATGTCGAAGACCTCCCGCCACTGGGAGTGCATGGAACTGGCGGGATTGGAGCCCATGAACCAATGCAGGCAGGTTTCGAAGGTGTATGCGCCGCGACGCCAGCTCATGGCCAGCCCGCCGGCCATGTCGTGCATCTCCAGGACCTCGGCCTGGTAGCCGCATTTCAGGGCATAAACCGCGGCGCACAGCCCCGCGATGCCACCGCCAACGATGACGATCTTCCTGCCGTTCCGCTCCATTTGCGCGCACTCCTGTTCCGGATTCCCCACCCGGCCACGGAGTCTAGCACCGGCGCGCCGATTTTGCAGTGACAAGGCGGCGATCCGGCATCCCGTCCCCCGGCCGCGCGGGAGCCGCGGCGCCCGCGTTTGGCCTGGCCCGGTACACTCGAATCATGCCTCTCCGCCTTTACGCCGCGACTGGCAACCCTGGGAAGCTGCGCGACTTCCGCGCCGCCGCCGCGGCGCACGGACTCACCGTCGAGCCGCTGCCCTCGCTCGCCATCCTTCCCGCGCCCGAGGAGAACGGAGCCACCTTCGAGGCCAACGCGCGGCTGA
>JBAVMZ010000194.1:0-10218 GCA_049690595.1 Occallatibacter sp.
CGCCTCGGGCGTCCTCGGCCGCAACGGCCGCGGCTCGGTGGACCACTTTGGCATGCACGGCCGCGTGGACGTGCAGGTGGGCACGCTCTCGAAGGCTATCGGCGCGCTGGGCGGCTACGTCTGCGGCAGCCGCGACCTGATCGACTACCTCTACCACCGCGCGCGGCCGTTCCTCTTCTCCACCTCGCATCCGCCGGCGGTGGCGGCCAGCTGCATTGCGGCCTTCGACATTCTTGAGCAGGAGCCGGAGCGCATCGAGCGGCTGTGGACGAACACGCGTTACTTCCAGGGCGAGCTGCGCTCCCTCGGCTTCAACGTGGGCGGCATCAACACCCCGGCCACCGAGACCCCCATCACGCCGGTCATCCTGGGCGGTGGCCGCGAGACGATGGAATTCTCCCGTGCGCTCTTCGACGAGGGCGTGCTCGGCACCGGCATCGCCTTCCCCACCGTGCCCGAGGGCAAGGCGCGCATCCGGCTGATGCTCTCGAGCGAGCACACCCGGGCGCAGCTCGACCAGGCGCTGGAGACGCTCAACCGCGTGGCGAAGCGGATGGGGATTCTCTAGGCGGGAACGGATTTTCGGCAGATTCCTTGGAAACGAGTACCGGAAGCGGTATCCTTCCGTTAGCCATGATTCAGTCGCTGCACATCTCCGGATTCAAGCTCTTCCGCGACCTCGACTTGCCTCGCCTAGGTAGCCTGAATCTCTTTGTCGGGAAGAACAACTGCGGCAAAACCTGCTTGCTGGAGGCCGTTGAACTCTACGTCAGCAGTTCGCCGTGGGATGTCCTCCGTGTTGCCTCACGCCGGGAACTGGATGGTGCGCAGCGAAGGAGGCTTGACCGGTTCGATCCATTCGAGATTGAGGAATCGCTTCGCCCCCTCTTGAATTTGTTCCACCGCGAACACGGGCACCTCTTCAAGCCCAGAATCCGGATATCCGGCGGCGATCCGGAATCGGAGCTTGTGCTTCGATGCGAACCATTTCTTGACGACTTGCTCGGAATGGAGGCGTTGACTTCCGAATCCGAAATAGCGGAGCGACGGTCCTATCAGCGTCATTTGGGGCATCTTTTGGGGCGCGGTTTCGAAGTCGAAAGAGGAAAGAAGAAGTCACGGCGGCACTTTTTCGAACGATATCTCAGGATGCCTCCTCCTCTCGAAGAGCTAATTAAGGAGGAGAGCGAATTACACCCACATGCAGCCCAAGTTGCCTTCCTACCAGCGCGGGGCTTTACGGAAGGCGAGGCAAAGCGTCTGTGGGACAAGGCCTCGCTTGCGGACAAGGACGAGTTGCTCCTGGACTGGCTCAGATTCGTCGAGCCGGAGGTGCGAGATCTTCGCTATATCAGCGATTCTGACTCCGGCGCAGATATTCCCTATCTCAAGATCAACGGCGACCGCGGTAGAACCACACTTGCCTCGATGGGAGATGGATTAACGCGGCTCTTCCATATCGGCTTGGCCATGGCGAACGCTTCAGGAGGCATTTTGCTGATCGACGAGTTCGAGAACGGCCTGCACTGGGAGGTGCAAAAGGAACTCTGGACCTCGCTTTTCAAGGCCTCCAGAGATTTCGGGATCCAGGTATTTGCAACGACTCACAGCTCCGACTGTCTCCGCGGCTTTGTTGCCGCCCAGAGTGAGATGCTGAAACTGCAGGAGGATTTTGTTTACCGGTTGGAGTGCCGCGACGAAGATGTCATTGCTATCGAACTCCCGACTTCGAATTTGGATGCCGCCCTCCATCATCAGGTGGAGGTCCGCTAGAAGAACGAGATGGCCCAAGCGCAAAAAGCCGAACTCGAATCTCCGGGCAGCAATTACCTTTTGGTCGAGGGTATTGACGACTGGCATATACATTCTCATCTTCGCACATGTGAAAGCGATTTCGGCATAGGCTATTGCGGCAACGACGAAAGCCTGTTGGACAAGCTGAGCGCAGTCATTGTCGGGAGCAAGACCACGAAGTCGATTCTCGGGGCGGTTCTGGATGCCGATCCCGACACAGGCGTTGCAGCCCGACTCGAATCGATCAAGAATCGCCTTCAACCCGCGTATGACTTGCCGAGAGCTTTTCCTCCCGAGGGTTTGATTCTTAAACCTAGGGAGACTCAACCGAATCACGACCGATTGCCTGTCATTGGCATCTGGCTGATGCCGGATAACACGCGGGACGGAATTCTCGAAGACTTGCTTCGCTTGGCGATGCCCCGGAAATCGGAGGAATATATCGCTCAAGCCGTAGACAAGGCAAAGAGAGACGGCGTTGCCGGTTTCCGGGACGTGGAGCGATCAAAGGCAATTATCAAAACTCACATCGCTTGGCAAGACCCGAATATGAAGAACTTGGGAGAGGCCCTCCACAATCACTTTGAGAACCTCAGCTCTGCTTTGAGAGGTTTTCTCGACTGGCGCGGGCGTCTCTTCGGTGACGCACACGACAAAATTCCATGATCGCTCACCTGCGCGGCAAGCTCATCTCGAAGGAACCCGGCCAGGCCATCGTCGAGGCCGCGGGCGTCGGCTACGACGTCGTCATCTCCGTGCCCACGTTCACGGCGCTGCCGGGCGTGGGCGCGGAGGCGGCGCTGCACATCTACACCCAGGTCTCGCAGGATCAGATTGCTCTGTTCGGCTTCCTCGACCGGCAGGAGAAGCGGCTCTTCGAGCGGCTGATCACGGTGGGCGGCGTCGGCCCCAAGTTGGCCATCAAGATGCTCAGCGGCCTCTCGGTGGAGCGCACGGTGCAGGCCATCCGCGGGCAGGACCACGCGCAACTGGTGCGCATCCCCGGCGTGGGCAAGAAGCTGGCCGAGCGCCTGGTGGTGGAGTTGAAGGATAAGCTCGACGACTTTGCCGTGGCGCCCGCGGCCGCGCCCACCGCCGCCGGACCCGCCGTCGACGACGTGCTCTCCGCGCTCACCAACCTCGGCTACCAGCGCGCGGCCGCCGAAAAGGCCGTGGAGCAGGCCGTCGCCAAAGACAAGGCCCTCGCCGCCGACTTCGACGGGCTCTTCCGCGGGGCGTTGAAAGTCATTCGGTAACCGAGGGAGCAGGGGCCTTCGCACCTCTTTCCCGCACCGACTCGCACAGCCCGCGCGCTACACTTCTCTTGCCATGGCCACCAAGAAAACCGCCGCTTCCCCAGCCGCCGCCCTTCCCTATCTCCGCCCCGAGGCGCTCAAGTTTTTGAAGGCGCTCGAAAAGCACAACGACCGCGAGTGGTTCACGCCGCGCAAGGCTACCTTCGAGGCCGAGCTGCGCCAGCCGATGCTGGCCATTGTGCGCAAGGTGACCGACGCGATGACGGATTTCGCGCCGGCTTTCGTGCGCCCGGCGGAGAAGTCGCTCTTCCGCATCTACCGCGACACGCGCTTCGCGGCCGACAAGCGGCCCTACAAGACCCACGTCGCTGCCTGGTGGTCGCACCAGGGGATGGAGAAGACCTCCGGCGCCGGCTACTACTTTCACGTCTCGGCCAAGGAGGTCGTCATCGCCGCCGGCGCCTACATGCCGGAGAAGGAGCAACTGGCGGCCATCCGGCACTGGCTGCTCGACCACCACGAGGAGTTCCGCGCGCTGCTCAAGAAGGCGGCGATCCGCAAGGCCTTCTCGGAGTTCGAAGGCAACGCGCTGACCCGCCCGCCCAAGGGCTTTCCCTGCGAGCACCCGGCGATGGACCTCATCCGCTGCCGGCAGTGGGGGCTGGCTGTCACGCTGCCCGCCGAGGCCGCCCTCGACCCCGGTTTTGCGGCCACGGTGATCCGCCATTTCCGGCTGGCCGCGCCGGTCGTCGACGCGCTCAATACCCCCATCGCCGCCACCCTTGCGCCGAAGAAGAAGGTGCTTTTCGGCCTGCCGTAGAGACGCGGCGGCAGGCGGCAGACGGCGCTCTGGGCGCGCCGAAACCCAGGGAATCCCGCTGAAATCGGGCAAAAAACGGCAATTCTAGAGAAAAACCGCAGAAATCCCCAAGATTCTTGTGGAAATCGGGGTTTTTCCATTGACTTCCGGTACCCCAAAGCCGCATTGTTTTGAACGACGGGTTTCTCCGGACCCGCATGAACAAAGGGCTTTGGCGCATCGGATTTGCGGATCGCCGCCCCCCATGCGGTGTGCGCTCGAGCGCAAGGAAGCCCAGCGAACACCCGGCTGCCCCGAGGGCAAGCCCACAAGGAGAAGATCACAATGGCTACTGGCATGACCAAGACCGCCCTGACGCGGCACATGGCTGAGAAGATGCAATTGACCAACAAGCAGGCGGCGGCCTTCCTGGACCTGCTGGCGGAGACCGCCATCAAGGAGACCAAGAAGAACGGCGTCTTCGTGATTCCCGGGATCGGCCGCCTGGTGAAGGCGGAGCGCAAGGCTCGCATCGGCCGCAACCCGCAGACCGGCGCCGCCATCAAGATAAAGGCAAAGACCGTGGTGAAGTTCCGCGTTGCCAAGGCCGCCAAGGACGTCATCGCCCCCACCAAGAAGTAGCTATCGGCCACCGAGCGGCAGACGAAATCAAAGAGGGAGAGCCCTGCGCTCTCCCTCTTTGCTTTGCGGTCCGTGTGCCTGAGGCGGTGGCAAGGCAGCGGTGGCCGGTTCACTCCGACGATTCCCTCGCCGTCTCCCGCACCGGCAGCAGCGCGCGCGCCACCAGCGAGACGCCGAGGCTGACCAGTACCCCCTGGATCATCAGCCAGTTGTTGCAGCTCCACGAGAGAAACGCAAAGACGCAGAAGATCCCGATGGGGTTCAGCTCGGCCAGCACGGCGCGGCGCCATTGCGGCTGGTGGCTGGCAGGGCGCCGGGGAGCGAAAAGCCGGGGTATCAACCGCGGCGTCGCGGCCATGTAATCGCGGTACTGTGCCCCGTGCGCGGAGACCAGGAAGGCCTCCTCGCCCAGGATGAGCCGGAAAAGAAAGACAGTCAGAAGCGCCATCGAAACGATGCAGCCCGAGACGGGCATCAGCAGCGAGATGGCGGCAAACATCAGCCAAGAGCCGAGGTAGAGCGGATTGCGCAGGAAGCGGTAAGGGCCCTCCGCCGTAATGGCGCCGGACTGCATCTCGCCATGATTCACCACCGCCGGCCCCAGCCAGGCGGTGGCCCAGACGCGCAACAGGGCGGCCAGCGCGGCCAGCAGCGCTCCCAGGACGAGAACCAGAGGCGCAGCGACGGCAAAGGGAATCCCCACGTCGTGGTCCAGCACGCTGGCCAACCACACCAGCATGGGGACGCGCACGCCAATTCCCAGTGACTCGATCCAGGGCGAGAAGAAACCCAGAGTGACCAGGGCCGCCAGAATGACCACGCGCAGCCGGAACTCAAGCCTGGTTGCTCCCATCGGTCCCTCGTCTCCAGCGGGAGTGTAGCATCTGAAGTGCGTCTCCGGCACGAGCAGTATCTCAGCCGAAGCGCGGCCCGCCGTGCTACACTCGCCATCAATTCCTGGGAGTCGCCCATGATGAGCTTCGCCGGAGAACGCGGAAGACGCAGCCGAGAGGGGAGCCGGTGCGGCGCGGCGGCGCGGCTCGGGTTCTGGCTGCTGGCGGCCGTTCTGGGTCCGACAATTCTGTGCTGGGCGGCGCGGGCGCAGGACCAGGAGAACCCGCTGGACAAGGTGCACGTCAAACCGCCGGCGGAGACGGCTCCGGGCACGGGCGCGCCGGCTGGCGCGGAGGCCCCGGCGCAGACCGGTCCCGACGCGTTGAAGCTGCGGCCCGGGGCGCGTATCCGCGTCAACGTCGAGCTGGTGCTGGTTCCGGTAACGATCACCGATCCCATGAACCGGCTGGTCACCGGCCTCGAGCAGGAGGATTTCCAGGTCTTCGAAAACGGCGGCCAGCAGAAGATCACAAGCTTTGCCAGCGAGGACGCGCCGGTCTCCATCGGCATCATCTTCGACCTCTCCGGCTCCATGACCTCGAAGCTGATCCGGGCGCGCGAGTCGATCCTCCAGTTCATCAAGACGGCCAACCCGCAGGACGAGTTCTTTGTCATCGGCTTCAACGACCGCCCGGAGCTGATCGAGGACTTCACCAGTTCGGTCGAGGATATCCAGGCGCGGCTGGCCACCGTCCGCAGCGGCCACCGGACGGCGCTGCTGGACGCGATCTACTACGGGCTGGCGAAGATGCGCGACGCGCGCCACGAGCGCAAGGCGCTGCTGGTCGTCTCCGACGGCGGCGACAACCGCTCCCGCTACACCGAGGGCGAGGTGCGGGCGCAGGTCCGCGAGGCCGACGTGGAGATTTATTCCATCGGCATCTTCGACGCCTACGCCCCCACGCCCGAGGAGCGCACAGGCCCGCTGCTGCTCAACGAGATCAGCGAAGAGACCGGCGGGCGCCTCTTCCGCGTGGATGACATCGGCGAGATGGGCGACATCGCCGAGAAGATTTCCAACGAACTCAGGAACCAATACGTGCTCGGCTACAAGCCCAAAGACCTGACGCGCGACGGCAAGTGGCGTAAAGTGAAGGTGAAGGTCAATCCACCCGCTGGGTTGCCCCCACTCACCGTCCATGCACGTACCGGATACTATGCGCCCATGCAGTAACGCGATTCTGGCAACCCTGGTTCTGCTGGCGGCGGCAACCGTGCGCGCGCAGCAGCCGGCGCCCGGGCAACCCCCGCCCCCCGTGCAGGCGCCCCCGCTTACCCCCGCGCTCACCCCCCCGCTCACCGTGGATCGCGACCCGGCCCGCTCGCCCGACGCCGGGCCCGAGGCCCCCGCGGCGCTCCACAAAGAGGCCGAGGGCTACGTTCTCCGCACCGACGTCGAAGAAGTGGTGCTCAACGCCACCGTTCTCGAAGGCACCCGCCTCATTCCCGACCTCCGTAAGGAGAATTTCACCGTCTTCGAGGACGGGGTCAAGCAGACGCTGATCAGCTTCCAGCACTCCGACCTCCCGGTCTCCATCGCGCTGGTGGTCGACAACTCGGGCTCGATGATGCGCAAGCGTCCCAGCGTCAACAAGAGCGCGCTGGATCTGATCGCCGCCTCCAACCCGCAGGACGAGGCCTTCGTGGTGAACTTCTCCGACGAAGCCTTCATCGACCAGGATTTCACCTCTGACGTCAGCAAGCTGCGCGAGGGGCTGGGCCACATCGAATCGCGCGGCGGCACCGCCCTCTACGACGCCGTGGTGGCCTCGGCCGACAAGCTGGTGGCCGACGCCAAGCGGGCCAAGCAGGTGCTGATTCTCATCACCGACGGCGAGGATAACGCCTCCACGCTGAACCTGGAGCAGACCATCCGCCGGGTGCAGCAGTTGTCCGGGCCGGTCATCTATTCCATCGGATTGCTCTTCGGCGACGAGATGAGCCACGGCGAGGTGCGGCACGCCCGCCGCGCGCTCGAAATGCTCTCCACCGAGACCGGCGGCATGGCCTTCTTCCCCAAATCGATCGAGCAGGTCGACCAGATTGCCGCCGAGGTGGCGCGGGATATCCGCAACCAGTACACGCTCGGCTACCGCTCCACCAAGCCGACCACCGAGCCGGGCTTCCGGCGGGTCGGGGTCGAGGCCGAAAACTCGGCCCACGGCAAGCTGAATGTCCGCACCCGCACCGGCTACTTCCCGGTCGTGCGGGTGCCGAAGAAGACGGCGGCGGGACAGAAGTAGCGCGGAGAAGGGCCGATTTGTCCGGACTCCGGAGACTCTGGGAGGACGCGATGAAAGGTCGGTTAGGCTGGCTTGGGTTCCTCTTGGTTGCGCTGGCTCTGGCGCCCCCGGCGAGGGCGGTTTACGAGACCGTCGTCATTGAAAGGCCATTCCATGCGCGCAGCCTGGCAGGGGTTGTGCTGGACCCGAGCGGCGCGCCAATTCCCGCTGCAACGGTGGAGGACCGCGATCCGAAAACGAAGCAGGTGCTGGCCACGGCGACCACGGACGCGAACGGACGCTTTCGCTTTCCGCGCGCGAAGCTGGGCAGCGTGCACACGCTCTATGTGCTGGCCCGCGGATTCGACCCTCTGCAGGTGACGGTGAAGATCCGTCTAGTGGCCCGAGGCGGTCTCAAGCTGCGGCTCAGAATCGGCGGCTGAGGCAGCCACTGCGTCTGCCTCGCGATAGACTGGAAGCCAGGAGTCTTCCCCAGGATCAGCCATGCCCGACTACAAATACTCGACCCTCGCCGTTCATGCCGGACAGCACCCCGACCCGCTGACGGGCGCGGTCAACGTGCCGGTCTACCTCTCCTCCACCTTCGAACTGACCGGCATCGGCTCCGACCGCGGCTGGGACTACTCCCGCGCCGGCAACCCGACCCGCGACCGGCTCGAGACCGCGCTCGCGGCGCTCGAAGGCGGCACCAGCGGCCATGCCTTCACCACCGGTATGGCGGCCATCGCCGCGCTGGTGGCCATGCTCAAGTGCGGCGACCACGTCGTCTGCTCGAAGGATGTCTACGCCGGCACCGTGCGCCTCTTCGACCAGATTGTCTCCGGCTACGGCATCCAGATCGAGTACGTCGACACCAGCGACCTGGCGGCCGTCGAGGCGGCCATGCGGCCGAATACGAAGCTGGTCCACATCGAGACCCCGAGCAACCCGCTCATGGTGCTCACCGACATTGCCGCGGTCAGCCAGATTGCCCACCGCCACGGCGCCGAGGTCTCGGTCGACAACACCTTCATGTCCCCGGCCCTCCAGCGCCCGCTCGAACTCGGCGCCGACATCGTCATGCACTCGACCACCAAATACCTGAACGGCCACTCGGACGGCCTCGGCGGCGCCCTCATCGGCTCCAAACCCGAGCACCGCGAGCGTTTCCTCCTCGTCCAGAAGGCGGCCGGCGGCGTCATGTCGCCCTTCGAGTGCTTCCTGGTCCTTCGCGGCATCAAGACCCTGCCGGTTCGCATCCGTCAGCACGAGGAGAACGGCCGCGCCGTGGCCGCCTTCCTCGCCCGCCATCCCAAGGCGAGCAAGCTGGCCTACCCCGGCCTCGAGTCGCACCCGCAGTACGAGCTGGCCCTGCGCCAGCAGAAGGGCTTCGGCTCCATGATGAGCTTCGAGCTTCCCGATCGCGAGGCAGCCGCCCGCTTCCTCAAGGCATTGAAGATCTTCCTCAACGCCGAATCGCTCGGCGGCGTCGAGTCGCTGGCCTCCCACTCGGCCACCACCACCCACGCCTCGGTCACAGAGGAGCAGCGCGCCGCCATGGGCATCAACCAGGGACGCATCCGGCTCTCCATCGGCATCGAGGACTCCGAAGACCTGATCGCCGACCTCGACCATGCGCTGGCAGCCGTCTAGAAGCCGCATCTCTCACAGCGTTTGCACCAGGAACGGCAACCGATTGTAGCGCCGGCCTCCCGGCCGGCTGTAGCGCGGTCCTTCCGGACCGCGCTCGTCCAGTCGCTACAATAAGTCTTATGACCCTCTCCGCTACCGAGCGCGCCCGCAAGATCAAGATCATCCTTTTCGACGTGGACGGCGTCCTCACCGACGGCCAGATCTGGCTCGTTCCCGGCCCCGGCGGCGTCTCGGTTCAGGAGGCCCTGGCCGCGGCTGGCGGGCACATCGGCATGGGCGTCAGCTCGGCCACCATGGTCGAGGCCAAGGGCTACGCAGCCCACGACGGCGCCGGCATCACGCTGGCGCGCCTCGGCGGCATGAAGTGCGGCGTCATCACCAAGCGCATCTCCGAGACCGTCGCCACCCGCATGCGCGATCTGCGCATGGAGTTCGTCTACATGGGCCAGGCCTACAAGATGAAGGCCGTGCGCGAGATCATGGAGCGCGAGGGCGTGGCTCTGGACGAGATCTGCTACGTGGGCGACGACGTCATCGACCTGCCCGTCATGCGCCAGGTGGGGCTCGGGATCGCGGTAGCCAACGCGCGGCCGCAGGTGAAAGCCGAGGCCCACTACGTCACCCCCAACTCCGGCGGCTACGGCGCCGCCCGCGACGCCATCGAGTTCATCCTCGAGGCCAGGGGCATCCTGGAGCAGGTCATCGCCGCCTCCATCGACGAATCCAACCCCGTCCCCGCCTCGATGGACATCGGCAAGGGCGGAGACCTCAAGCAGGCTTAGCCATGGAGACAACGGCAAAAAACGCGGTAGTCCTGCTCTCGGGCGGCCTCGACTCGGCCACGGTGGCCGCAATTGCCCGCGCCGAGGGCTTCCGTGTCCACGCGCTCTCGTTCTTCTACGGGCAGCGCCACGCGGTAGAACTCGAAGCCGCCCGCCGCGTGGCCCAGGCCCTGGGC
>JBAVMZ010000195.1:0-4695 GCA_049690595.1 Occallatibacter sp.
GTTGGGGACGCGCCTGGCTGCTTGGGCTTGCCGCGGGACTCGTGCTCCAGTTCGCCCTTTACTCCCATGGCCCGGCCTGGATGGGCGCGGTGCTGGTTTGCTGCATGGGCGGCGTACTGGATGCCACCGCGCGGCGAAGCGGCCGGCGCTGGAATCCCGCCCTGAGCCATGGACGGCGTTTCTGACCTCCGCGACCACGGTGGGCAGTGAACGCGGTAAGCTGGAGGCGCATCCCGCACGCCGAAGACGAGAACTTGAGGAGGCTCCAAGCCGATGAAGATAGCTCCCCGATCCCTGACCGGCGCCGTCATGGCGCTAGCTCTGTTCACCGTTCCTCCCGCCGCCTGGGCACAGGAGCGGCCCGCCGCGCCGCCCGCCGCCGCTGCCGAGGGCGCCCAGCACAAGGACGCCGAGAAAGACACGACGCCGATTCCGCCGGAGAAGGGCGTGCCCACGCACCACGAGCTGGCGCTGGGCGGCAAGACGTTGAAGTACACGGCCACGGCCGGGAACCTGCTGGTGCGCGACGAGGACGACAAACCATACGGCTCGATCTTCTACGTCGCATATACCCTGGACGCAGCCGACGCGCGCACGCGGCCGGTCGCCTTCCTCTACAACGGCGGACCGGGCTCGGCCTCGCTCTGGCTGCACATGGGTTCGTTCTCGCCCGTCCGCATCCGAACCGACAGCCCTAACCCGACGGCCGGGCCGCCGTTCACCCTGGCGCCGAACGAGTACTCGCTGCTGGACAAGACGGACCTGGTCTTTGTAGACGCGCCGCTGACCGGCTACTCGCGCGCCGTGGGCAAGGGGACGGCCAAGGACTTTACCGGCGTCGATCCGGATCTGCGCGCCTTCGACCGGTTCATCGTCCGCTTCCTGACAGTGAACCAGCGGTGGAACTCGCCCAAGTTTCTGATTGGCGAGAGCTACGGGACGACGCGGTCGGCGGCGCTGGCCGACATGCTGGGCAACGACGGCGTGCAGTTGAACGGCGTGGTGCTGATCTCGTCGATTCTGAACTACAACATCCGCGCCGGCGGGTACGACATGCTGTACATCGCGAACCTGCCCAGCTACGCCGCCGCGGCCTGGTACTTCAACAAGGTGCCGAACAAGCCGGCCGACCTGGGCGCCTGGGTGGAGGAGGCGCGGAAGTTTGCCTCGGGCCGCTACGCGCAGGCGCTCTTTGCCGGGCATAACCTGCCGGCAGCGGAGCTCGACGCGGTGGCCAGGGAGGTGAGCCGGCTGACCGGGCTGAGCGTGGAGTACGTGAAGGAGACCAACCTGCGCATCTCGCCCACGCGCTTCAGAAAAGAGGTGTTGCGCGAGGACCGGCGCACCCTGGGTCGCTACGATATGCGCTTCGAGGGCGTGGATACGGACGCGGCGGGCGAGTCGCCCAGCTACGACGCCTCGGACTCGGGGATTACGGGCGCCTTTGTGGCCGCGCTGCACGACTACCTGGAGCGGGAGCTGAAGTACGAGTCGACCGACCAGTACCGGCCGACGGCCTACGGGATCATCCAGTGGGACTTCAAGCACCGGCCCACGTCGGGCGGGCCCGGACAGGGGATGGGCGGCGGCGAGCAGGCGCAGCCCTGGGTGGCGCAGGACCTGGCCGCGGCCATGCGCAAGAATCCGCACCTGAGGGTCTTCTCGGCCAACGGCTACTTCGACCTGGCCACGCCGTTCTTTGCTACCGAATACGACCTGGCGCACATGGATCTGGACCCGGCGCTGCGGGCGAACGTGGAGTTTGGCTACTACCCGTCGGGGCACATGATCTATCTCAACGTGGAGTCGCTGAAGCAGTTGAAGGCGGATCTGGCGGGGTTCATCGACCGGGCGACGAAGTAGAAAGAATACAACGAATTGGGCGCAGCCAGGTTATCTCCCGGTTGCGCCTTTTTCATCTTCCTGCGCTTGCGAATGGGGAGCCTGCCAACGAGACGCAGTGCGGCGTAAGCCTCTTGACGATGGCCCGGCACTCGGTGGAGCGTGCGCTGTCGCCTGTTCGCTCATAGTGTGAGGCTAGTGCCCATGCAGGCAGGGCGGGGCCGATTCCCGGCAGCCGCCGGACTGCCTCATGGAGCGTATCGAGGTCGGGCGGTTCGGGCTCGTCCTGCAAGACGCGGCAGGCGGCAGAGATAGCGTCGCGAGCCAGCTTCGCCGTCTTCACGCCTGGGAAGATGCCGGGGACATCAGCCAGCCCTTCCGCTCGCCGCATCCATTGCAGGGCGCCGCCCGGGTCGCGCTCCTCGAACAGGGCAAGCAATCCCTGCAGGATTGCCTGAAAAGAACGGAAGACGGGCGGAAGGCTAGGCCAGTCAATGCTCTCCATGACGTCGCGAGTCCGGTCGAACTGGCCGTGGAGAATGGCGGCGTAGGCGGCGCTGTCGACCACCAGCGCACGATTTGTCTCGCTCTTTTGACGTTGTGCCAGGTCCGCATAGAGGGCGATTGCGCGATCCGGGGTGGTTTCCCTGTAAGTGGCGAGCCGTTGCCGTCTCGTCCACCAGTACGCGATGCAGGCCAGCAACACAGCAAATCCAATGATCTCAAGCGTCGAACCATCCCAGCGCAATACTGCGGCAATTAGACCGACGAGCAAAAGTATTCCAAAGGAGATCGCGAGGGCCCACATCCGCAGCAGGTAGAGCACATTCCCGTTCATGGCAGACCATTACACCATGCCGAGGGCGGATCTCGCCTTTGCAGGAGAATCCCATTTTGTCCCAAAAACGTAAGAAGCGGGCTACCAGCTCTCAGAGTGGAAGGACTTCCAAGAGCCGGCCGCGCAAACAAGAAGCAACTTTGGTGGCCCATCGAGAGCCCGTGCGGGCGAGGACGCCCGCACGACGGCCAATCTGGAGATCGACGCTACGGTTGCCGCGGTTTCATGCGCAGCGGGCCGGCAACGCCGGTAGGGGGGCTAAAAGACTCGCGGAACCGGGAGGCTCCGCGAGTTCGGGATGCTCGGTTGAACTGGCTTACTTGGCGTTGAGCTTCTGCGAGGCGATAGAGCCGGCCGCGCCTTCCTTGTCCGCGTCCTTGACCTTGGCCCAGAGCGCGCGGGCCTGGTCCTGCTTGCCGGTGGCCGCGTAGAGGTCGGCGAGGTTGAGCTGCGCCACCGCCGCCGGCACCGTCTCAGAGGGCTTGGCCACCAGCGCGTTGTAGGTCTCGATGGCCTGGCTGTCGCGCCCGGTCTGGTGATAGAGGCCGGCCAGGGCCAGCTTCGCCAGGTTGGCGAGATTGCGGTCCCACGAGCCGGCCGCGATCTTCAGCTCCGCCTCGGCCGAGGCCGTCTGGTTCAGGTCCTCGTAGGTTACGCCGGCAAAGTAGTGGGCCTTGGCGCCCTGGGGCAGCCAGCCGAAATCCTTAGCCGCCTGCACGAACTTCTGGTTGGCCGCCTTGGACCGTTCAGCCGCCGTGGAATAGGTGCCGGCCTGTGCCGGCGCGCCGGGAATGGCGAGCTGCGCGCCGTAGGCGTCCATCGCAGCTCCCAGAGCGGTATCGGCCGCCGAGGTGCGGAAGCCATAAAAGACGGCCCCGCCCACTACAACCAACACCACAACCACCACGCTCACCACCCAGCGCGTAACGCTCGATCGGTGGCCGCTCAGCCAGCTCATGCTGCTCGCGGTTGCCTGGGCAAAGCTGTCCTTCTTTAACGCATGACGGGTTTTTGTGTCCACGGGTTTTCGGTCCTTCTTCGGTAGACTTCCGCAGTGCGGCCGCACCCTGGCAGGCGCCGCCGCCGCAACCTATCCAGTCTAGCAGTGCGCTCTCCCGACCGTCCAACCAGGCGTTATCCCCGCGACGCCGCCGTTGCCGTGCGCAGGGCCCGGATGCGCTCGATGGCGCCCATCACCGCGGGCCGGTCCATCACCACGTCCAGCCCCCTGGCCACCAGCGTCTCGACAAAATCCACGACGGGCAGCTCGCGCTTCTCCGCCTCCCGCACAATCTCATCGGTCACTTCCACGAATACTTGCATCGCTGAGCCGCTCCTTACCTGCTTCATCGGCAGCGCCGGCCCAAAGACCAGAGTGCCGCGGTGAGGGCCGGCGCGGGAAATCCGCAGCCCGCCGGCATCTGCCGCCGCAATTTCTTGCTCACGGCGACGCCCGGAGGATAGGCTGTCTCCATGTATGAACACTTCCAGGTGAAGGATCTTTGGACCGGCGAGGAACTGGAGTGCCGCTGGAAGGCCACCATCGTCGCCATCGCCACCCGCCACGCCGACGCCGTCGATGTCCGCTTCGATGTGAACGGCCGCCCGCTCTGGATTGCCCTGCCGGCCACGGCGTGGACAGAGCAGAAGCGCCGCTCGGGCATGGCCATCACCGACCATCTGGCCGCCCAGATCGCCGGCCGCTATCTGCAGCAGATCGTGCGCGAAGGCTTCGACTCCAACCGCGAGGTCTACACCATGACCGTCGCCGAGGTCCTGGCGCACCTGGACGCCGTGGTCGAGGAAGCGAAGCAAAACGGCGCGCTACCGAGCGTCCCTGTCATCGCCTGAGAGCCGGGTTCAGAATCCTCGCGGCCGTTCGGCGGCGACGCCGAAGGCTTGCTCCAGCGCCATGCCGGCCTCGGCCAGGCGGCCTTCGCCGAAGAGCTGGCCGATGAGGGTGACGCCGTGGGGCACGCGGCGCGGCGGAGAGAATCTGGGCAGCGGATGCGCGG